>SZPD01000030.1 GCA_030263515.1 Anaerolineae bacterium CFX9
CTTGAGGAACTCCGCCGCGCCGGACGACAGACCCAGGTTGAAGCGTCCGCCGGAAACTTCATCGAGCGTGGCGGCGATCATCGCCATCTCTGCCGGATGCAGGGTATACGGGTTGACGATGCACGTGCCGATCTCCAGCCGCGTCGTCGCCAGCGCCACCGCCGTCAGGATGACTGGCGCACTGCGCAGGAACAGATCATCGCTGACCCAGAACTGATCGATCCCGGCGGCTTCAGCCGCCCGCGCCAGCCGCACATAATCTGCCGCGGGCAGATCATTGTTGAAGCGCAGGCTGAATCTCACAGAGCCGCCCCGACGACCGCATCAACTTCGATTTCAACCAGATGCTGCGGGTCGATCAGCCTGCTGACCTCGACCATCGTTGTGACCGGGCGAATCGCCCCGAAGAACTCGCCATGCTTGCGTCCGACTGCTTCCCATTGGCTGATATCGGTGACGAACATGCGCACGCGGACGACATCTGCCAGCGATGCGCCGACATCGCGCAGCGCCTTCTCGATCTTGCGGATGATATACTCCGTCTGAGCTGCCGGGTCACCGATGCCGATCACGCTGCCATCCTCGGCGCTGGCGGTCGTGCCAGAAACGAACACCTGATCGCCGATGCGCACCGCGCGCGAATAGCCGACGATCTGTTCCCACGGTGTGCCAGTCGAGATATTGATTCGCTGCTTCATCGGGCGCTTATTCCACCACGATCAGCGACTGGAAGCCGGTCGTGAGCGGCTCGCCGCCGTTCGGACGGACAACGACCACATCCTCGACGCGCGCAGACGGGCGCACGATCTGCGTGATGCTCGGCTCGACGGTGAACATCATGCCTTCCTGGAACACCGTTTTGTCACCGCGCGTCAGGAACGGCGGCTCATGCACATCCATGCCGATGCCATGACCGAGACGGTGGCGGAAAAATTCGCCCAGTCCGCCGTCCTCGATCACCTGACGGGCAGCGGCATCCGCCATCTCGCAGGTATTGCCCACCTTCAGCGCGGCGATGCCCGCCCGCTGCGACGCCATCACCAGATCGTAGACGCGAATCTGTTCCTCAGACGGCGCGCCGAACGAGACCGTGCGCCCGAAGTCGTAGCACCAGCCGTTATGCGCCGCACCGAAATCGAACAGCACGGAAACGCCGGCCTGGATCGGGCGCTTCCAGGTATTCAGCCGATCCCCGAACATCAGCGGGTGATCGGGACCGGAGTTGTAGAGCGAAGTGGTAAATGAGGGGCCGAGCGCGCCATGACGGCGCAGTTGATAATCGACTTCAGCGACGATATCCAGCTCGGTCATGCCCATTCTGAGCTGGCTGAGCACATCGGTGAAGGCGGCTTCGGTGACCGCCCCGGCGCGGCGCATCGCCTCGATCTCATCCGCATCCTTGACGACGCGCATCTGGCGCAGGATATCCGTCGCCGAGACGAATACCGCATCCGGCAGCAGTTTCTGCAAGTGAATGACGGTCTCGGCTTCAGCCTTGTTGCTCAAAGCGATGCGCGGACGGGCAGGCAGGTTGAAGGACTTCAGAATATCCGCCACCATCGACGCCGGATCGTCCCAATCACCCAGAACGCGCAGATCGACGCCGGTCAGCCGCCCCAGCCCGCCGAACTCTGCCGTCATACGGGGCAGCGCCAGCACAGGCGCATGCGAAGCGGTCAGCCATGCGCCTTCCAGCCACGCGCCGGGATGCAGCGTCACGCCGAAATTGGGAATATCCCTGGGAACACCGACCAGGTACTCAAGATCGGTGTGGACGGGCAGAAAGGCGACATCGGCTTTCTCTGCCAGAAGCGCCTGGAAACGCTGAATACGCGCATTGTAGTCCATCGGTGTTCTTCTCTCTGAAAACTGTCTTTACCAGACAACAGGCGGACAGCGTGACGAATACCATGCAACAGGGCGGCTGTCAAAGAAGCGGGCATATCCATTTATTACAACGTTCAGCGAAAGGCCAGCCCATTCATTACGATCATTTCTTTGACCAGCCCTTAAGACTTTGTTACACTCCGTCGCTGGCGCATAACATCGTAATGCCATAACTATGTCGTTTATTTCGCAAGGAGGCAATGTCTATTATGAAGGTCTTGCGTTTGGTGGTGATCCTCGTCGCTCTCGCGCTGATCGCGGGCGTCGCGGTTGCCCAGGATGAACGTGTACTGGTGATCGGTCATGCGGAAAGCACCGATTCGCTCGATCCCGCCCGTGGTTTTACGCAGACGACTGGCGTGATCAATCGCGCCACGTATCAGACGCTGGTGACCTTCCCCGACGAAGATGCCAGCGCGATCCTGCCGTCGATCGCGTCGGACTGGGACATCAGCGATGATGGCCTCAGCTACACTTTCAACATCAACCCGGCGGCGGTCTTCTCAGACGGAAGCGCGATCACAGCAGATGATGTGGTCTTCTCGCTGAACCGCCTCAAGAACGTGTCTGGCAGCCCGGCATTCCTGGCGGGGAACATTGCCAGCGTCGTCGCCGATGACGAAGACACGGTGACGATCAACCTGGTCAACCTCAGCCCTGAGTTCCTGGCGCGCCTGGCCAACTATGCCTTCTCGATCACCAATGCCGATGTCGTTCGCGCCAACGGTGGCACTGATGCCGCCGATGCCGCCAGCACGGACACCGCCGAGAGCTTCCTGAACAGCACATCCGCCGGTTCCGGTCCGTATGTATTGGAATCGTGGGAACCGCAGGTTCAGACGGTGCTGGTGCGCAACGAGAACTACTGGGGCGAAGCTCCGTACTTCGACCGCGTGATCATCACCAACATCCCTGAGCCGGCAACCCAGAAGGTCGCGCTGGAATCGGGCGAAATTGATCTGGCGCTCGACCTGACTTCGGATCAGATTGCCGGACTCGAAGGCAACCCGGATATCAGCATCTTCCGTGGCCCAGGCAACATCGTTCACTTCCTGCTGATGAACGCCAACCCGGATGTCGGCGGCCCAGTCTCGAACCCGCTGGTTCAGCGCGCGATTCGCCTGGCGCTCGATTATGAAGGCTACTCGGAACTGTGGGGCGGCGTCCAGCCCGGCAGCATCATGTTCTACGGCAATGCCTACTCGTTCACGCCGGAACAGGGCGTCGATCGCGATCTGGATGCAGCGCGCGCGCTGCTGGCAGAAGCCGGTTACCCCGATGGCTTCGATATCACGCTGGAATACCCGACCTTCACCTTCCAGGGCGTCAACATGGATACCAACGCCCAGAAGATCCAGGCCGATCTGGCTGAAGTCGGCATCAATGTGACCCTCTCGCCGGGTGAACTGCAAGTCTCGCTCGAAGCGTATCGCGCCGGTCGCCAGGGCTTCGGCTACTGGTTCTGGGGTCCCGATGTCCTTGATCCGATCGACTTCCTGGCGTTCCTGCCGGGTGGCAAGGTCGCCGATGAGCGCGCCCAGTGGACAGCAGAGCGTGCCGATCAGGAACTGCTCGATCTCATCGCCGAAGCCCGCACCGCGCTGGAGCCGGAAGATCGTGAAGCGGTCTTCACCGCCCTGCAGGCCTACACGCTGGAGACCAGCTCGTTTGCGCCGTTCGTGCAGCCGAATGTCCAGACCGCCTTCCGTGCGGACATTCTAGGCTACACCTGGCATCCGCAGTGGCTGCTGGATGTCGCGCTGCTCAGCCGCGCTGAATAGACGTTCGTTCATCTCTCAGGATCTCGCCCCTGCGTGCGCCGCGGGGGCGAGATCGCTCAGCGCAGCGTGCGCTCACCTGTTCCTGTTCGTTAGCAGACAAATTGCCTGATGTCTCTGTTACAGTATGGTCTACGTCGTCTCCTGCTGGTCATCCCGCTCCTGCTCGGTATCACGCTCGTCGCCTTCCTCATCGCCAATGCGGTTCCAGCGGATCCAATCAATGCCAATCTGCCGCAAAACGCGCTCAACAACCCGGAGATCGTTGCGGCGTTTCGCGCTGAGTGGGGGCTGGACAAGCCGCCCGTCGAACAATACCTGACCTACCTCTCGAATCTGCTGCAAGGCAATCTGGGGCGTTCGATCCGGTCACGACAGCCGGTGGCAGATGATATCGCCCGCTTCCTGCCCGCAACGATCGAGCTGGCGACGACGGCTATCGTTTTCGGGATCGCGATCGGCGTCTCGCTGGGGATCGCTTCCGCCGTGTGGCGCAACACACTGATCGACTTCATTTCGCGGGCGCTGGCGGTGTTCGGCGTGAGCGTGCCGGTGTTCGTGATGGCGCTGGTCTTCCTGACGGTGTTTCATGCGCAGCTTGGCTGGGCGTCCGGTCCCGGCAGGTTAAGCGTGCGCATCAGCGCGCCGCCGACGGTCACCGGATTCTTCACGATCGACGCGCTGATCGCGGGCAGGATGGATATCTACTGGGATGCCGTCTCGCATCTGGTGCTGCCGGGGCTGGTGCTGGCGCTCTACATCGCCGGGCTGATCAGCCGGGTGACGCGCTCATCGATGCTCGACATCATGAGCATGGATTATATGCGCACCGCCCGCGCCAAAGGAGTCCGCGAGTCGCTGGTGGTGCTCAAGCATGGGCTGCGGAATGCCCTGCTGCCGATCGTGACCGTGATCGGGTTGTCCTATGGCAATCTGCTCGCCGGCGCAGTGCTGACAGAGTCGATCTTCGCGTGGCCCGGCATCGGTCGCTACATGTACCGGGCATCAACCTCGCAGGACTTTCCTGCCATCATGGGGGTGAGCCTGCTGATCGCATTCATTTATGTGGTGGTGAACTTTGTCGTCGACCTCCTCTACTATTTCATCGATCCAAGAATTCGCGCCTCGTAGCCGCGTCGCAACTCTTGGTTACCTGCTGCGGAAGAACCCGCTGATGGTGCTGGGGATCCTTGTGATCCTCGGCTGGGTCGTCGCGGCGATCGTGGCTTCCGCGGTCGCCCCCTATCCGCCGCTTCAGCAGAACGTCTCGATGCGTCTGCAACCGCCGGGCGGCAACTATCTGTGGGGGACGGATGAACTGGGGCGAGACATTTTTTCGCGCGTGCTGTATGGTGGGCGCATCACCATCCCGGCAGGCATCATCGTCATCATCTTCGGCAGCCTGATCGGATCGGCGGTCGGCGCGATCGCTGGCTTCCTCGGCGGCATCTGGGATGAAATCCTGATGCGCCTGACCGAGCTGTTCATGTCTTTCCCGACGATCATCCTCGCGATGGCCGTTACGGCGGCGCTGGGGCCGGATATCCGCAACGCGATCATCGCGCTGGTGGTGGTATGGTGGCCGAGTTACGCCCGCCTGATGCGCGGGCTGGTGATCAAGGCCAAGACCAACGATTACGTTGAAGCGACTCAGTGCCTCGGAGCCACACGACCGTACATCCTCGTGCGGACGATCGTCCCGAACTGCATTTCGCCGATGCTGGTGATGACGACGCTCGACATCGGCAACGCCATGCTCACATTTGCCGGTCTGAGCTTCCTCGGCCTCGGCCCGGAACCCGCGTCGCCAGAATGGGGGCGCATGGTGGCGGTCGGCATCGATTACTTCGATCAGTGGTGGATGTGGCTCTTCCCCGGCATCGCCATCGCCAGCGTCGTGGTGGCGTTCAACTTCATCGGCGACGGACTGCGCGATATCTTCGATCCGCGTCTGCGCTGAAATCCGCCGATCCTCATCCCCTGCCGGCCAGCCAGCGCACCGCATTCACCCACAGCGTGGCATAGCCGTCCCACGAGGCGAAGGCTTCCGGACACCAGTGCGGGCCGATATCCGACGCCCATGCCAGCGTCCGCCCACTGCCGACGGTCTGCACTGCCAGCAGCGGATCAGCGCCGACGGAAGCGATCAGCGTCGCGCCGGGCTTGAGCACCAGTTCGTTGTAGCCGAGCAGATCAGGATACTCGCCCGTGATGCCATGCAGGATCGGATGATCCGGCTGCTGTACGCTGACGGACGCGCCTTCCGGCACTTCACGGCGGTCGTCAAACGGGTAAATACTGACGGGCAGAACAGCTTCGATCGGCGTGCGCTGGTAACGCGCCGCGCCATAAATCCCCGCGAACGAGTAGTAGCCGCCGCACATGCCGAAGCCGCCGCCCTGCTCAACCCACTGCTGGATCAGCTTCAGGCGGTTGGGCGTCTTCTTGCCGCGCAGCCAGGTATCCGGGTGCAGCAGCAGCGTGTTCGCGCCGATGTCGCTCAGCAGGATGACATCATACGCGGCCAAACCCTCCAGCGTATTCGGGAACTGGCTGTCAGCCAGATGATTGGGCAGGTGCGTGAAGGCGAAGCCCGCCCCTTCCAGCGCCTTCTGAAGATAGGCACAGCCCGTATCATAGACCGTGCTCGAAAAGAAATCCCAGCCTTTGAAGTGGGTGCTGCTGGAAACCCACGACTCCCCAGCCAGCAAAACGCGGATCTCACTCATCGAAAGTTCTCCTTTTTGGCGCAGATTGTAGTCAATTTCGCGCCGGAAGGCAGAACCACGCGATGATTGGCGCTATGCACCGCCGAACTTCAGCACGGTGTTGGCTTCTGAAGACAGCTCAACGGCGTCGCCGAGCCTGCCTTCTGCGCCGAGCCGCACGGGGATTGCAGCGCCATCCCGCACGAACACGGGAATGCGATCGAGCGGTACGGTCAGCGTGACCGTCTGACCGCCGCTGAAGGGCGCGCCCGTCCACAGGTCGTGCCACTGCCCATCCGGCAGGTAGACATCCCACGTCGTCGCGTCCGGCTCGGTGACCGGGCAGACGAGCAGATCACGCCCGAAGAAATACTGCGTGTCGGCAGCGTTGGCATCGTACAGACCGAGCGCGCGCATCATCGGCTCACCCGTGGCGGCGCTGTGCTGTGCCTCGCGCCAGATGTACGGCATCAGGTTATGACGCACGTTGGTGAAGTGACGGAAGATCGGGATCACTTCCGGCGCATTACGGCGCTCGGCGATATTCCACGGCGTGCGGTAGTTGGTTGGCGGACGATGCTGGTTGTATTCCGAGTGATACTGGAAGATCGGGCAGAAAGCCGCCATCGCCGTCCCGCGCAGATACAGCTCAGCGGTCGGGATCTCGCCGCTGAAGCCGCCAATATCCCAGCCCCAGAAGCTGATTCCGGAAACCGCGGCGGACAAACCCGCCAGAATCGAGTGACGGAAGGCGTCCCAGGTTGAATTTTCATCGCCCGCCCAGTGCGCCGGCGAGGTGTGCGAGCCGGTGAAGCCTGCGCGGCTGAACGTGAGCGACTCGCGGCGGGCGGTAGCGAACTGGTAGTACGCCTCGGTGTAGCGCTGCGGATACTCGTTCCAGACTTCCGCGCCGGTTCGGCCGTCGGCAAACACGACTTCGGTACTCCAGAGATGTTCGCCGCCGTCCGTCTTGAAGCCGTCCACGCCGAGATCGTCGATCAGGTAGGCGCGCTTGTTCAGCCACCACTCGCGGGCTGCCGGGTTGGTCACATCCCACAGCCAGCCGCCCCGGAACCAGAACGGGCGCACACGGTGGAGCGATCCGTCCGGCTCGTGTACACCAAAGCCCTGCTGCTCAAAATACGCGCGATCCGCATCATGCTGCGCGTGCGGCGCTTCCGCCAGCTTCATGACGGGGATCTGCCACAGGATCAGGCGGATGTTGTTGGCGTGCAGCCAGTCGATCATGGCTTTCGGATCACGCCACTTGCCATCGGGTGGAAAGGTGAAATCGCTGTAGCGAAAGACGCCGTCGCCCGTGGTCGGCGTGTACTGCGCTTCGTTCCAGATGTAGAACGTCGTCTCGTCGCTCCACGCCTCGATCACCAGCACCGACGGCGTGATGGCATGTTCGAGCGAAGCATTGACTTCACGCTCGATGTGTGCCTGCGTGTTCCACTCGTTGCCGCTCATCCACAAGCCGAACGCCCACAGCGGCGGCAGCTTCGGCTGCCCGGTTCTCAGCGTGAACTGGCGCGTGATGGCGATCGGATCGCCGCCGAAGAACCATTCCAGCCGCAGCGCTGCCTCATCGCCGAGATCGGCTTCCAGCGTCCATATGTCAGGGTCGGACGCTGCCAGGTCGAACTGCATCCAGCGCGAACTGTCCACCCACACGCCGAAGCCCTCCGAGGAGAGCAGGAACGGGATCGGCATGTAGGTACGCCTGCCCTGCGATTTGTACTGTTCGTAGCAGCGCACATCGAGCACATTGCCCCGCTGATTGAGGGCGTTGAAGCGTTCGCCCAACCCGAAGAAGCGCTCATCCGGCGCTGCGCTGAAGCTCAGCCGGACACGGCGGGCGCGCTCGCCATCCGTCAGCCATTCGATCTTGCGCAGAACGGGCAGCGGCGGCCGTGTCTGTGACGCTTCCAGAACCCGATCGACCCACAGCGTGCTGCCATCCTGAGCCACCCCGCCGCCCGTCACCCAGGCTTCGCCGCACAGGGTGAACTCTGGCGAGCGCGCACCATCGTCCGCTTCGATGAGATACGTCAGTCTGCTCCCATGCGGCGGGGCAGTGAGCGCGGCATGCCAGACATCCTGCTCGATGCGGATCATCCGCTCCAGAAATTCTGCGCCAACGCCGATCTCCTGCTCCTGCTGCCAGTTCGCCTGAAGGACGGCTTCGACAGGCGGCTGCGGTACGCCATCAATCGCGGCGATCACGCGCAGGCTTTTCACAGCGCCGGGCGGTCGTGTGACGATGCCGATCGTGAACGGCTCGCCCGCCAACGGCTGGCGCGGAAAACGTTCTTCGGGAAGCTGATCGTAGGGATGTTCCTGCCCAAACGGGTTGTGGACGATCTCAGTCATGGAATGGTTCCTTGATGGCAGTGGGACGCAGCGAGAGGCTGCGTCCCAACACAGGTATATCCGAAACGGGTGCTGACAGCGTGCGGTTACAGCAGGGCGTCGAGCGCGGCCTTCGCCTGGTCAAGCGCTTCCTGCGCGGTCAGTTCGCCATCCACAACCTGCGTCAGCAGGGCATTGATCGCGTCCTGCATTTCGTTCTGGCGGACGATGACGGGCGGCGTCACCGGGCTTTCCAGCGCCTGGAAGACGGCGGCGCGGTTGGCTGGCGGCGTCTGCTCCAGGTAGCTGGCGACATATTCCGGCTGATCCAGCGCGGGAAGTTCCCAGCCGGCTTCCACGCGGGTGACAGCCGCCGTCTCGCTGGCGGTCAGGAACTGTGCCCATGCAGCGGCAGCTTCGGGGTTGGCGGTCGTCGCGCTCACGGCGACGCCGTTGGCGAAGAAGTGGTGCGCATGCTGATTGATGGCCGGTTCGATCTGCACATCCCAGGTGAAATCAGCATCAGCGAATGCGCCGAACATCCAGATACCCGTGACCAGCATACCGAGGCGTCCACTCAGGAACAGTTCACCGTCGCTGACGCCGGACAGATCGGCAGCGGTCGGCATCAGTCCATCATTCATGAAGCTGACCATCGTCTCCAGCGTTGCGACGCAGGCGGGCGAATTGATGGTCGATTCAGTCATCTCGTCGTTGAAGAAATGGCAGTCACCATTCTGAGCGGCTTTCTTGTAGAATTCCCAGAACTGTACGGGCGAGTACAGCCCCCACGTATCATCGCCCAGCGCGCCGATAGCTTCGGCGGCGGCGCGGGCATCATCCCAGGTCCATTCGTCAGTCGGGTAGGCGACGCCAGCCGCATCGAACAGGTCGGCATTGTAGAACAGCAGCACCGTCGAAAATGACTCCGGCAGGGCATACTGAGCGCCGTCATACTGGAAGGCTTCCAGCGCACGCGGATAGTACGGCGCATCCGGATCGAGATAGCTGCTGACATCGAGCAGCGCGTCATTTGCCGCATAGGTGACGAAGCTCTCGTAGTTCAGCTCGAAAACGTCGGGCGCATCCCTGCTGACGACATCTGCCTGAAGCAGAGTGAAATAATCGGAGAACGGAGCCGTCGAAACTTCAACATTGATTCCCGGATTGGCTTCCTCAAACGCAGCGATGATCGTATCGAGTTCATCGAGATAATCCGGCGCGGCTGAGAAAGTGAAATATCGGATGGTCGTCTCCTGAGCGAGCGCCGGCATAACGCCCAGCACCAGAACGAGCAGACCGGTCAACAACATTTTGCGAAACATGGTTCTCTCCTTGAATAAAACGCAACTTGCGTGTTGCGATTGCAACCTAGCCTTTGATGCCGCTGGCGACAACCCCCTGTACGAACCATTTCTGCGCCAGCAAATACACGATCAGGATGGGCAGGACGGTGACAACCGCTCCCGCCATGACCAGATTCCACTCCGTCAGCGCGCGCGGGCCCGCTTGCAGCGTCGCCAGGGCGACGGGCAGCGTGATGACTTCTTCACGCCGGGCGACGAATAACGGAAAGAGATACGAGTTCCACGACCCCATGAAGCTGAGCACAGTCAGCGTGGCGATGGCGGGCTGTGACAGCGGCAGAATGATGCGCCAGAAGATGGTGAAGTGATTGGCCCCATCGACAAATGCCGCTTCTTCAAAGTCCTTTGGCAGGCCGAGGAATGACTGCCGCAGCAGGAACGTGCCGAAGGCGTTGAAGAGCGCCGGCACGATCAGCGCGGCGTAGGTATTGACCCAGCCAAGCTGGCGGATGAGGATGAACTGCGGGATGACCAGCACCACCGACGGGATCATCATCGTCGCCAGATAGAGCGTGAAGACGAGATTGCGCCCGCGCCATTCCATCCGCGAGAAGGCATAGGCAGCCATGGCAGCAACGATCACCTGCCCGACCGTGGAAGCGGCGGCGACGAACAGACTGTTGAAGATCGTCCGCCCCAGGTTGATGCGTTCTGCCAGCCCTGTGAAACTCTCGAACGTCGCCGGATTGGGCAGAAGCTGCGGCGGAGTCTCCAGAATGTACTGCTGGGATTTGAGCGCGGTGCTGAGCATCCAGGCGAACGGCAACACCATGAGGGCAAAGATCAGAAGCATCAGCCCATGGAGCGCCCAGCGGCGGAGATCGACGGGCAGACTTCGGCGGCGCGATTCGGAAGCAGCGTTTATCGCCGCGAACGGGGCGGTTTCAGGCAGACTCATAGTACACCCAGCGCTTTTGCAGGCGAAGCTGCACGAACGTGATGGCGAAGATCAGCGCGAACAGCACCCAGGACATCGCCGAGGCGTACCCCATCCGGTTGTAGCTGAAGGCGTTCTTGACGACCTCGGTCACCAGCACTTCCACCTGGCGATCGGCCGCGCTGTCCCGCATCGGCATCAGCCAGACCTGATCGAACACCTGGAAAGAGTTGATCAGCAGGATGATCAGCACGAAGAACATGGTTGGTGTGAGCAGCGGCAGCGTGACACGCATCAGCCGCTGACGGGCATTCGCCCCGTCGATGCGGGCGGCTTCGTAAAGCGTCTCATCGATCGCCTGCAAGCCGCCGAGGTACATCACGGCGATATAGCCGACATCTTTCCACACACTTGTCAGCACGATGGCGATGATGGCAGGCTGGGGTTCAAACAGCCATGCCGGCGCGCTGATGCCGAGCGCGCTCAGGGGTGGATTGATCAGCCCGTAAGCCGGGTTGAAGATCCACTTCCAGATCAGCGAGACGACCACCCACGAGGCAACGACGGGCAGGAAGGTCGCCGTGCGCAGCACCAGCACGCCGCGCAGCTTCTGATTGAGCAGCAGCGCCAGCCCCAGCCCCAGCACGAACACCAGCGGGATATACAGCAGGATAAACGTCAGGGTGTAGCTGAAGGCGCGCCAGAAGGCCGTATCAGCGAAAAGTTCCTGAAAGTTGGCCAGCCCGGTGAAGGTCGGCGGCGAAAGCAGGTTCCAGTCCTGGAACGCCAGCCAGAACGACGCCGCGATCGGGATGATGACGAAGATGGACAAGCCGATCAGGCTGGGGGCAAGAAAGAAGCCCACCCATTTGTATTTCTGCCAGCCGGTCTGCCCGCTCATCTTATTTCATCCAGTGAAAAAACTGAGCCAAACATTAACTGCTGACGCTGGCCTCAACCAGCGGTGACTCAAACACCTTGCCGATCACCAGGCTCGCCGCGCCGCGCGCCCATGCGTGATCATCCGTCGGCTCAATGATGACCTGCACATCATCCAGCAGTCCGTTGAACGTGTTGGCGCGCAGCGCTTCCATCATCGGCTCGATGCGATATTCCCCTGCCGCCACGCCTTCCCCGCTGATGATGAGCCGGGACGGGCAGAGCAGATTGACCAGCGTCGATAAGCCGATGCCGATGATCTCGCCGCTCCGTCTGAGCGCTGTCCGCGCGAAGGTATCGCCCGCATGGGCAAGCGCGATGACATCTTCGAGTGTGCGCGGCGCGTCCCCTGCCGAATGCGACTGTCGAACGTAGGCGACCACCGCCGGATCCGCCGCAAACGCTTCCAGGCAGCCGCGCTTCCCGCACGAACAGACCGGCCCCGCAGGGTCAAACGTGATATGACCGAATTCGCCCATCCCTCCATTCGCTCCCTGATAGAGCTGATGGTTGACGACCATCCCCATGCCGATCCCGCGCCCGATGGTAACGACGACAAAATTGGCGATATGACGACCCGCGCCGAACAACTGCTCGCTGAGCGTCAGCGTGTTGACATCGTTCTCGATGTAGACAGGCAGGTTGAGATGTGAACGCACCAGCAGCGCCAGCGGCACATCACGCCAGTTGAAGAATGGAGAGTAGTGAACGACCCCTGTCTGCGGGTAGCTGATGCCTGCCAGACCGATGCCGACGCCCAATAGCTTCTGCGGATCGATGCCTGCATGGGCGACGGTTTTACGGACGGCTTGTGCCAGCGTCCGGGCGATGACATCCGGCTCGCGTTCTGGCGGCATTTCGATCTCTTCGTAGAAAATGACCTTCGAGTCGAGATCCGTCAGGGCGCAGGCGATACGGTTTTCCATCAGCTTGATGCCGATCGCGCAGCCCGCATCCGGGTTCAGGCGAAGAAGCACCTGCCGGCGGCCGCCCGTATAATCCCCCTCGCCGGTTTCAAGGATCCATTGTTCGCTAATGAGTTCGTTGGTGATCTGCGAGACCGCGCCGACGCTGAGACGGGAAATCTCCGTGAGCTGCGTCCGCGACAGCCGCCCATGACGGCGCAGCGTATTGAGGATCAGGTTTCGGTTGATGGCTTTGATCAGGTCGCGATTACCGCGGACAAATGTGTTCATGCAAGATTTTTCATTCAGTGAAATAAGTTAGCTCCACTATATTCCGTAATCTTCAGGCTGTCAACAAATTCTCATCTTTCGATGGTAGACTGGACGCTTTCCTGGACGATCCGGAGGCGCAAATTCCGCGATGGCAAAGCTGAAGCTCGATCTGCATGAGATCTACAACAAGGGCGACAGGATTGAGCTTGAACTCAACCGGATCATGCGCGAGGCGGTCGAAAAGAAGATCGAACTGGTGGAGATCATTCCGGGGAAAGGCAGCGGCGCGCTGAAGAAGAAGGTGCTGCGCTTCCTCGATCAGAAGCATATCCGTGCGCTGTATCACCGCGTTGAGAAGGACGACAAGAACTTCGGTCGTATCTTCGTTCACTTCCGGCATTGAGGCACGCCGCTCAGATCGCACCCGTTTGCTCACAGCACGGGTGCGATCCGGGATTGTTCTGGTTCTGACGATCGGTCAGCCCTTTTTGATCTGGCGGGTGGGTTTGGCGATCTGGACGCTGACCTTCTGGTTGCGGATGCGCGAATTGCCCAGCGCGCGGATCACCCGTTCAGCATGATTGCTTGGCACATCGACCAGCGAGAAGCGATCATAAATTTCAATCGCGCCGATCGAACGGCCGGGGATATCCGCTTCATTGGCGATCGCGCCGACGATATCACCGGGGCGGACGTTATCCTCGCGTCCGATACTGATATACAGCCGTGTCATACCGCGCTCGGCGCTCATACGGCTGTCACCGGGGCGACGGCGCGATTTGTCGCCGCGCGGCGCATATTCGGACGGCTCACTCTCGGCGAGCTTGTCTTCCGTTTCGTCCGGCATCGCGCCGAGCAGCAGTTTGAACGCCGCCGCCGCCAGATCAGTCGGGCTGTATTCCTCGCCCATTTCTTCCGCCATCACGATATAGGGTGCAAGCCCATTCTCGGCGATCGTCTCTCGCAGCGTCTCCTTGAAGCGTTCCCGGCGGCGCGTGATCACATCGCCGATGGTCGGCAGCGTCATCCGCTGGATCGATGCGCCCGATGTGCGCTGGATCAGGCTGAGCAGATGGCGCTCGCGCGGGGTGACGAGCGAGATCGCCGTGCCTGCCCGCCCGGCGCGCCCCGTCCGCCCGATGCGGTGGATGTAACTTTCGGGATCGAGCGGCAGATCGTAGTTGATCACATGCGAGACATGCTCAACATCCAGCCCGCGCGCAGCCACATCGGTGGCGATCAGGATATCGATCTGCCCACTGCGGAAGCGCGCCATGACACGGTCGCGCTGCACCTGATTGAGATCGCCGTGCAGCGTCTCGGCGGCATGCGCCTGAGCGATCAGCCGCTGTCCAACGGAGTCAACTTCCAGCTTGGTGCGGCAGAAGATGATGACCGATGTCGGAATTTCATAGTCGAGAATGCGGGTGAGCATCTCAAACTTGTCTCGCCGCCCGACCTCGTAATAGATCTGGCGGATCTGCGGCACGGTCATCTGCTGCGATTCGATCGTGATGCGTTTCGCGCCGCGCATATACTTGCGCGCCAACTGCGCGATCGGCGCGGGCATCGTCGCCGAGAAAAGCGCCGTCTGCCGCTCTGCCGAAGTTTCGCTGAGGATAGCTTCGATGTCCTCGATGAAGCCCATATTGAGCATTTCATCGGCTTCGTCCAGCACGACGGTGCGCACAGGGCCGAGCAGCAGCGTCCTGCGGCGGATATGATCGAGAACGCGCCCCGGCGTGCCGACCACGACCTGCACACCGCGTTCCAGAGCGCGAAGCTGACGCTCGATCGGCTGCCCGCCATAGACCGGCAGCACGGCGATCCGCTGATGTTTGCTGTAGGACTGGAACGCTTCCGCCACCTGAACTGCCAGCTCTCGCGTCGGCGTGAGTACCAGCGCCTGAGGCGAGCGGACGCTGTGATCGATCTTCTCGATGATCGGCAGGGCGAAGGCGGCCGTTTTGCCCGTGCCGGTCTGCGCCTGCGCGATCACATCTTCGCCGTTGAGCATGAGCTGAATCGTCTGCGCCTGGATCGGCGTCGGCTCTTCATAGCCCAGCTCAATGACAGATTTGAGCGTTGCTTCGCTCAGACCGAGTTCTGTAAACGATGAAACCACTGCATTATCTCCATGTACTGCCTGAATCCCGGTCTGCCGAACAAACACCCAACCGACATCTGATGTGGATCGAAAAGACTGCATCTGAGCGGGATGATCACGCATCCCGTGAAGGCGGCGCCAAGACTCGCGGGGGGACACAATGACGACAGCGCGCTGCGCTGTTCGTCATGCATAACGATACTCCAAAGTTGGCTGCGCAGACAGGCTGCATTTTTAACCACGGGCAAATTCTGACGTGGTTCTTATGGTCCCCGGCAGGTTTCAGCGGAAATTGCCTCGAATCCCGCGCGGCTGGATGGGCAGGCGCGCCTCATGCAGATGGGAGGTATCCCCCACGCTGAGCGCGCGCGGCACGGCGTATTCGCTGCTGCGCTGCTCAAACAGAATCGTTGTCACTGCGCTCGGCGCGTGCCAGAAACCGCACCAGACCAGCGGCGGCGGGATATGCAGCAGCAGCGAAAGCCAGAGAAGCGCCGTGCCGTTGTGGCAAAAAGCGGCGATCTGCGCCTGATTAGGGCGTTCAGCGCGATAACGTGTGCCATCGCGGACATACCCGTGCTCAGCCAGGAACGAATCAGCCTCTGCCACGAACGCGCTGACCGTTTCGCGGTAGATCGGCAGATCGAGCGGCGGCGTCGTGTCCCACGTCTCCCATGCATGGTATGCCGGGTTAATGCGCAGCTTCTCGCCGGGAATATCCCACGCAGGGATGAACCCGCCATCGATCGGGTCCGGCTCGGTATCCCAGCCCGCGACTTCGATCAGCCAGTCTTTGGTGATCACCGGCAGTTTGAGCAGATCGGCTGTATAGCGCGCGGTGATCTGGGCGCGCGCCAGCGGAGAAGCATAGATCGCGTCCAGTCCGTGCCCGGCAAGCCGCCGTGCCAGCGCAGCAGCCTCAAGATGACCTGCCGCGGTCAGGGTGTTGTTCGGGTAATCCGGGTCGGCATGACGGATGATATAGAGGCGCATCAGCGGGGGATCTCCAGCAGTTCAGCCAGCGCAAAAGGGGTGTTGGTGGTGAATTGATCGACGCCGGAATCGCGCAGGCGCAGCGCATTTTCGGATGAGGGCTTGCCCACGTCCAGCGTCCATGCATCCAGGATGATACCATGCTCATGCAGCCAGTCCGCCATGTTGAACCCGTCATCCAGCGCGCGGCTGATGAGATGATGACTGACATACCATGTGCTGATGCCTGGAACCGCGCTGGCGAGGATTTCGCAGCGTTCCGCCAGATACTCTGGCGCAGGCAGAAACGGCTGAATCGCCAGGATGTGATCATCGTGATAGCCATATGCGCCCTGCCGGTAGGGTGGCAGACGCGGATCGACAGCCTGCGGTCGAAAGTCGAGATAGAAGCCGATATCAAAGCCCAGATCGAGCCAGCCCGCCATCCGGCGCAGTTTGCGCAGATGCCAGTCTGCCCCAGAACTGACCAGCACGCGATCCTTCAGCGGCGCGATCAGCTCGATCAGGCGGCGCAGCGGCTCATCGTCCGATCGCGGCAGGACACTCTTGTAGTCGATCTGAAGGCGCGCGGAGCCGCCAAAATCGAGCAGCAGCCGGACGACATCGCTCAGCAGCGGCGGCCGGTAGGCGGTGGGTTGTCCGCGGTGTCTGATATAGAGCGCACGCGCCGCCTCAACAGTGAGAGCGCTGACTTCACCCTGCCCCGTGGTTTCTGAGTCGAGCGTTTCATCATGAACCAGCAGATAATCGCCGGCGCACAGCGGCACTACGTCGATTTCGATAAACTTTGCGCCCGCCTCAAGGCAGGCGCGGATTCCCTCAAGCGAATTGGGTGGAAACGGCGACTCGTCAAGAGCCGCCATGTGATGCACGATCACACGAGGGTCAAGTGGAAGTGTCATGGATTTTTCCTGAAGGTCACATGATGAATTTGATGATTATTCTCCAGATATAGATTATCATTTGCCATGCCAGTTGTTAAACAAACAACGTCGGTTTCTTAAAGATTTCAAAGATTGCAACTATTACATTAGTGTTTTGTCCAACCCAAGGAAGGAGCAGAAAATCTCATGAAGTCCCGCTTTATTTTTGTCGCACTGCTGCTGATGCTGGCAAGCGCATTCGGCGTCGTCGCGCAGGATCGCAGTCCGATCTACGTCTATGTCGACTCGGACACCAACATCAGCGATTTCTGGACCAATTTCATCATCCCGGCGTTTGAAGAAGCCCATCCTGAATATGAAGTCGTCCTGACGCTCACCCGCGGCGTTGGCGGCGGCAATGCAGATATCGCCAACCGTGCGCTTGCCGCACTGGAGACGGGTGAGGATCCGCAGGTTGACCTGTTCGAGCAGCTCCCGGTCGATGCGCAGCAGGCGTGGGTCGATGCCAACCTGTTCTATGAGATCACCGAAGAGAATGTCCCCAATATCGCCAACGTGATCGAGGCGACCAACCGGCTGCCGCAGGAAATCCCGTATCGTGGTTCCCAGGTGCTGCTCGCCTATAACAGCGAGATGGTCGCCGAGGAAGACGTTCCGACCACGTATGCCGAGCTGATCGAGTGGATTCAGAATAACCCCGGTCAGTTCGTCTATAACCGCCCTGACCGCGGCGGCAGCGGCGCAGCGATGGTGACCCGCGCCATCTTCGAGGTCACCGGTCGCGATCCCAGCATTTTCATCCCCGGCACGGAAGATCAGGAACTGATCGGCCAGTTCCCGGCTGCGTGGGAACTGCTCGGCAGCATCCACGACGCCATCTACGAAAACGGTTCCTATCCTGCGGGCAACACGCCGGTGCTGGAACTGCTCGCCAATGGCTCGGTCAGCATGATCACGGCATGGTCAGATCAGGGCTTGCAGGCGTATAACCTCGGCATCCTGCCGGAGTCGATCCGCTTCGCCCAGCTTCAGGATCTGCCTTTTACCGGCGGCTACACCTACGCATCCATCCCGTCGAACGCCTCGAATCTGGAAGGCGCGCTGACACTGGCGAATTTCCTGCTCGAAGTTGAAATTCAGGAACTGATCGTTCGTGAAATCGGCGGCTTCCCGGCTATCGCGTGGGACATGCTCCCGGATGAACTCCAGACTCAGTATACGAGCGTCATCACGGATACGGTTCCGACGTGGCCCGGCGGCGCTTACACGGCTGCGATGGTTGAGGGCTGGTATAACAACGTCGCAACCAACATCGACCGCAGCAGCTAAAAACTCTGACAGTCCTGGCTATTTATGGAGGGCGTCCTGTGAGGGCGCTCTCCATGGATATGCCCTATTTCTGATCAAGAAGCATGATATTTTCTCAGAAAAGGCTATGACCAATCTGCCTGTCAACACTTCTTCAGGCAAGGGATGGCGCAAAGCCATGCTCGCCTATGGGCTGATAGCGCCCCCCCTGCTGCTGATGATCTTCCTGATTTTCATCCCTGCGATCCAGTCCACTGTTCGAACCCTGACGATCAATACAGAAGGCGAGCCGGGTCTCTCCATTTCCCGTTACGTTGCCTTCTTCCAGGACCCGATCAGCGTTTCCAACCTGGTTTTCACCTTTCAGGTAACGCTGATCACGCTGGTGGCGATCTTCGTGGTCTGTTTCCCGCTGGCGCTTTATCTTCGCTTCAGCAGCAGCCGCGTCGCCAGCGCGGTGCAAATTCTGGCGCTCTTTCCGCTGTTCGTGCCCGGCGTCATCCTCGCGTTTGCGCTGATTCGCTTCCTCGGCACGCGCGGAACGCTGGATACGATCCTGAACACGTTCGGTTTCACGGGCTACCGCACGCCCTATCTCAAGCCTGACGCCATCGTCTTCGGCCTGGTGTGGGAGTCGATCCCGTTCACCGTTCTGGTGCTGACGGCCGGGCTGCGCCAGGTCAGCGATTCCCTGATCGAGAGCGCGCGCGATGTCGGGGCGAATGCCTGGCAGATCTTCTGGCGCATCATCCTGCCGCAGATCACGCGCCCGGTGCTGATCGTGTTCTCGCTCAATTTTCTCGGCATCTTCGGCAGCTATACCATTCCCTATCTGCTCGGGCCTGCCGCGCCGCAGATGATGGGCGTTTTCATGCAGCAGACCTTTGGGCAGTATCGCCGCCCGGATGACGCAGAAACGCAGGCGGTGATCACGTTCATCATCTGCGCCTTCGTCGGCCTGCTGTACGTTCGCACAGTTGCCAAGCAGCGGGCACGGGAGGAAT
>SZPD01000031.1 GCA_030263515.1 Anaerolineae bacterium CFX9
TATGCCTCTGATCTACATCAACGAGGCATTTGAACAGATTACGGGCTATTCAACAGCAGAAACTCTGGGGCGGAACTGCCGCTTTCTGCAAGGGAATGACCGCGCACAGCCAGCGCTGACTGAACTGCGCGCTGCCCTTCAGCAGGGGCGAAGCTGTTCGGTGCTGCTCAGGAACTATCACAAGGACGGCCGGCTGTTCTGGAATGAACTTTTTATGTCGCCGGTCTTTGACGAAGCGAGCCGCGTGACGCATTTTGTGGGTATCCAGACCGATGTCACCGCGCGGGTCAATGCTGAAGCAGAGCTGCGCCAGAAAAAGGTGGAGCTGGAGAAAGCGCTCGCCGATCTGCGCGAAACACAGGCGATGCTGATCCATTCGGAGAAGATGAATGCGCTTGGGCAGATGGTGGCGGGGATCGCGCACGAGATCAATAACCCGATCTCGTTCGTCAACAGCAACCTGCACAGCCTGCGCGAGTCGCTCACGATGATGTTCGATGCCTATGAACGGCTTGAGAACCTGATCCTCAGCGATGCAGAACACCTCTCTGAGCGGATGTCCGGTATTCGGCGTGACCTCGATATCGACTTCATCACAGGCGATCTTGACGATCTGATGAATTCATCTCTGGATGGTCTGGCACGGGTCAAGAAGATCGTTGAAGCGCTGCGGACGTTCTCTCGTGTGGATGAAGCAGAACGCAAGCTGGCGAACCTGCACGAAAACATTGCAAGCGCGCTGCTGATCGCGCGGCCCGCGCTGCTCAACCGGGTTCATGTGCAGATGGAAGGGCTGGAGGAACTGGAGGATATTCAGTGCTATCCGGCTGAACTCAACCAGGTTTTCCTGAACCTGATCCTGAACGCAGCACAGGCGATTGAGGATCGCGGTGTGCTGACGATCCGGGGACATCAGAATGAGACGCACGTCATCCTGGAGTTTATTGATACGGGCAGCGGCATCAGGCCGGAGATCATCGACCAGATTTTCAATCCATTCTTTACCACCAAACCAGTAGGTGAGGGAACAGGGCTGGGTCTGGCAATCTCATACAAGATCGTGACCGACCGTCATCAGGGTGCAATCCGCGTAGAGTCAACACCCGGCGTGGGGAGCAGCTTCATTCTGACACTGCCAAAACATCTTAAGTGACATGAAAATTATGGGGACTACATGACCGCCGCACCAGAACGATCGCTGATGGAAGAGAAAGGAAATCTCCTCGTCATTGATGATGAGGAGGAAATTCTGAAAGCGCTGTACCGCCAGTTCCGGCGTGATTACAACGTCTTTACGGCGCGCAGCGCTGAAGATGGCTTCAAGGTGATGATCGAGACGCCGATTCAGGTGATCATCTCCGATCAGCGCATGCCGGGGATGAATGGCAGTGAATTCTTCGGCAGGGTCAAAAATGAATTTCCCGACGCGATACGCCTGCTGCTGACCGGCTACGCCGATATTCAGGCGGTCATTGCCGCGGTCAACGATGGCAACATCTACCGCTATATCACCAAGCCGTGGAATCCGCTTGATCTGAGCGCCACGGTGCGCGAGGCATTCGAGCGTTATCATCTGATCGTGCAGAACCGCCGGCTGTTGATTGAGCTTCAGGAGGCGAACGCTTTGCTCGAAAGCCGTGTGGCAGAGCGCACAGCCCTGCTTGAAGATGCCAACGCGCGTCTGGCTGCGCTCAATGCTCAAAAGGACGCCTTCATGGGGATGGCTGCCCATGACCTGCGCACGCCGATCACGATCGTGCAGGGATTTATCGATCTGCTGCTTCATCCGAAGACGCCGCCCGGCGAATTTCGCGAGTTTGTCATGATCATTCAGGAGACGATGCAGAATATGCTCAACCTGCTGAATGACATCCTCGATATCACCGCCATCGAGAGCGGTAACGTGGCCCTCAAACCCACAAAAATCAACGTGCGCGAATTCATGGATCGCATCATCCGCTTCAATCGCATGATCGGGGATCAGAAACAGATCCATCTTGAGCTTGATCTTCAGCCTGATCTGCCGGAATGGACATTTGATCCGGGGCGCATCGAGCAGGTGCTCAACAACCTGATCGGCAATGCCTTCAAATTCTCCTTTGCCGAGACGACAACCTGTGTTTCGGTATCGCAGACCCCGGACGGGCTTTCCTTCTCTGTGCGTGATCAGGGGCAGGGGATCCCGGCAGATGAAATTGATAAGGTGTTTGGCGCATTCCAGAAAGTCAGCACACAGCCCACAGGGAATGAGATGGGCACTGGACTTGGATTATCCATCTGCAAACGCATCGTCGAACTGCACGGCGGAAGGATCTTTGTGGAGAGTACCCCCGGCGAAGGGACTATCTTTACCTTTACGCTGCCCTCACTCTAGCACATCCCGCCAGTTTTGAACGATTTGGCCCGCCGCCGCGAAGTACATCTCATGAAGAAAGGCGGGCATGATTGCGTGATGCGTTACCTGCACCATCGACTGCGTTGACCATGCTTCAGGATGCCCAGCAGGGGGATCATGATGCATTTGCCGACATTCTGGCCGCCCTTGAACCCCAGATCAGGCGGTTCGTTCGTCGTCTTACGCGCAGCAGCGATTCGGTGGACGACATTGTTCAGGACACCTTCATTGCGCTCTACCGCAATCTGGATCGCATCAATCCTGCCAGCCAGCTTCGCCCCTATGCCTACGGCATTGCGCGCCGCCGATGTTACGACGATATGCGGCGCAAGGCACGGCAGAAGTATGTGACTTTTGAGGATGAACCTGATTTTGATGCCCCATATTTCAGCCCGATCATCGCAGATGATGCCGCTGCTCCAGACGAAACGGCACACTGGCTGCTGCTGAACCTGGAAGTGCAGCGCGCCATCGACCGGCTGCCCGAAGTTCAGCGTCAGGTACTGATCCTGCTGTGCGAGCAGGACCTGACATACGAGGAGATCGCAGAAATTATGGGTACGAACGTCGGCACGATCAAAAGCCGCGTTCATTATGCAAAACGCGCACTGAGGGGGCTGATGCGTCCTGAGATACTAGACGCAATTCAACAGGAGCTGAACGATGACTGACAACACAGACTACAATCAGGGATGGCGTGAAAGCGAGATTGAAGACCATGCCGGGGGATATACGGCGTTTGAGGCAGGAGAGGCGGAAATGGATCACAACATTCGCAGTGAAATCGTCAGACTCCTTCCGGCGCTCCGGGCGCTGGCGGCTTCCGTTCGTCACAGTATCGACATGGGGATGGCGCGCGGCGTGGGCAGAAGTGCCGCCCGCAGTTATTCTGCCCTGCATGTGAAGATAGCGCAGCTTCTCCATGAGGACAGCTATGTTACCGATGCGCTCGCGCTGGATCTGGATGAGAACCTGTCGGACGATGAGCGCGCCGCGGTCGTCATGATGACCGTCAGCCAACTGCTCGCCTATCTGGAAGCGCAGGTGAAGGTTGAGGAACCGGATGCGGAAAAGCCGAAAAGGCGGACATCCAAATTCGGGCCTGCCCTGCGTGATGAGCTGATCCACGCGACGCGCTCGGCGCTTCGCAAGGCGATGACCCGCGGCGAGGAAGTCGATTGGCGCGCTGTCGATCTGCGGGGTTCCGCTCATCGCGGCTCTATCAGCTTTATGGATGCCGATCTGAGCGAGGCTGATCTGTCTGGAGGGGATTTCACCGGAGCCAATTTCAGCGATGCCATGATGCGCAGTATCCGCGCGGCGGGGGCGCGTTTCGTCGGCGCGATGTTTCAGGATGCCATCCTCAGCCATGCTCAGATGCAGAATGCTGATCTGACCAGCGCCAATCTCAACTCTGCCGAACTGTTCAACGCTGATCTGTCGGGCGCTGTGCTTCAGGGGGCGGACTGTGGGGATGCCAACTGTGCTGAAGCACGCTTTGACGGCGCTGATCTGAGCGGGGCAAATTTTGGCGATGCGTCTCTCTCCCGCGCCCGGATGACCGGCGTTTCAGCCCAGGGGGCAAATTTCGGCGATGCCGATCTGAGCGATGCAGTGCTGGAGCAGGCGGATCTTCGCCAGGCAAACTTCGGGGATGCTGTGGGAGATCGCGCTCATTTCACCGGTGCGCAGCTCGGTAACGCTAATCTGGGCGACGCGCACTTTGAGGAAGCGGTGTTCAACGACGCTGATCTGACCGGCGTGCATCTGCGCGACGCTTTTATGGAGAATGCCAGTCTTGAGCGCGCCAGCCTCAGAAACGTCGATATGCGCGATGCCCGCTTCCGGCGCGCCAATCTCGCCGGCGCTGATCTGTCAAACGCGCACGCTCAGGACGCGAGTTTTGAAGGGGCAAATCTGAATGGGGCAGTGCTTACTGCGCTCGGCGCGCAGGATGCTGATTTTAGCGACGCCAGCCTGATCAATGCTGATCTGAGCGGCGCAAATCTGCGGGATGCCAGCTTCAGACATGCTTCGCTGGCTGGAGCAAATCTCGACGGCGCAGACCTCACAGAGGTGACGCTTCCCGATGGGAAGCTGTACGAACCGGGAATGGATCTGTCCGCCTATCAGGTGATCGGCCGCCCACGGCGATGACGCCGCGAACGTGAAAACAGTGCGACGGGACAGAAATCAACCCGTCGCACTGTTCCTGAAGCCTGTTCAGACATTCTGCGACAGCGCAGCAAGCACGGTGGGAAGCAGTTGTTTTTTGCGAGAGACAACGCCCGGCGCGTCCAGCAGATCATCGCTCAGGCGCGGATAAGGCAGCGATGAAATGATGCGCGCCTGACCCACCACGATCAGACGGCTGTTCCCGCGCACTACATCTGTGACCATCAGCAGCGCCATTGACAGTTTTTCGGTCTCGATCAGATGCCTGAGACCCTCACGCAGATCATCCAGCCGGGACGCCAGTTCCGAGAATGTCGTGACCTCTACCTGCGCGATCCCAACGCGGAAATCCTGCACTTCGTAGTATTTGATGTCTGTGCTGACGATCTCGGCAGCAGGACGTGTGCCCAGCCCAGCGCCTGCGGCCAGCAGCGCGCCGCCCAGCGTCTCAATCGCTTCTGTGATGGTCTCGTCACTGCTTCCATCCGTCGCCAGCCCTGCCATCAGCGCCAGGGCACGCGCAGCATCCCGGTCGCGCTGTGTGGCGGTCGGGGAACGGAAGATCAGCGTGTCTGAAAGGATACCGCACAACAGCATGCCCGCGATCGCCGGCGGAAAGCTGACGTTGAGATCCATGCCCCGCTCGGTGACCAGCGTCGAACAGCTTCCGACCGGCTCAATCACGATCCGGATGGGAACCTGCGTCGGCAGACTGGACAGCCGGTGATGATCGAGCACTTCGACGATTTCCGCCTCTTCAAGACCCGGCACTGCCTGTGCCAGTTCATTGTGATCCACCATCACCACCTTGCGGCGCGGGGCAGAAATCAGATTGGATTTTCGGCACAGCCCGACATATGAACCGTTGTTATCAACCACCAGAAAATCATCGTCACTGGAGCGCAGCACCTGATTCAGGATGTCCTGAATATATTCATCTGCCTTGAGCGTGATTCCAACGTGATCGATCGCTGTGCGCGCCGGCAGATCAAATTCCTTGGCGAGAGCCAGCACTGAGGTTGAACTCAGCGCATCCGCCAGGCTGGCGAACAGTCCTGCGCCGGTCAGAAGCCCGATCGGCTTGTGTTCGCTGTTCAGCAGCGCCGCCGGGCGGCGGGTGCGGGCGATCGTCTGGCAGGCTTCAAGCAGGGTCTGCTCATCGCGCAGATAGGGCAGTACCTCCACGACATCTCCCACACGTGGACGCACGTCAGCGATCAGTGCGGGCGCATCGATGGCGAAGCGTTCCAGAGCGAAAGCTGTCTGCGCATTGACCTGCCCGATTCGACCCGCAAGGTAAGAGTCACCGCGGGTTTCGTTCAGCAGCCAGGCATAACCGAGCGCCGAGGCAATGGCGTCCGTATCAGGATTGCGATGTCCGAGGACAAGGATGGGTTCGGGTGCGCTCATGACTTCAGTTTTCTCCTGCGACTTGTCGCGGATCCGCAGCGGCTAGGGGGGTGCGGTCAGCCCCCAGATACGGTTCACCAGAATACGGGTTTTCATGGCGTAATGCAGCCCCAGGCTGGCGACCACGAAGATCACGATGGTGAACATCCAGTCTGTTCCTGTTGGCGGGCGGAATTCCAGAATTTCCGATGCCAGCGGGATATACGGGATCAGGATGGTTCCGGCGGCCAGAACAATACCGATCAGGGCGATGCGCTCTCGGCCGCGAACAGAGCGCGGCGCATAAAGATGAACGCCGTGCGTGTTGAGGAAAACGAGCGCTCCCCACAGCGCCATGAACATCATGATGGTGCTGCGCGCCTCAAGGACGTTTCGGATATTGCTCAGGAAGCTGATGGCATACAGCAGCGCCATGGCGACCGAGCCGATGAAACCGGCTGTGAAGACATAATCCAGGACATCCCGGCGGAAGCGCTGCATGTACTCAGGTTTGAGGATGCGAAACGCGATCAGCGTCGCCGGAATATTGATCACACCAAACGTCATCCAGCTAATCTGGATGGGATTGATAGGGAAGGGCATGAGCATGAAGCCGGCAAAGATGAAAAAGAGCAGGCTGTAGAGATTCTTCACCAGAAAAATTTTGCTGGTTCCAAAGATCGTCTGGGTGATCGTTCGCCCCTCACGGAAGGCTTCCGGCAGGGTGGTCAGGGCGTTATTGAGCAGGACGATATCGGCGACATCCTTGCTGATCTGCGCGCCATCATTCATGACGACTGCCAGATGCGCTTCCTTGAGCGCGGGCACATCGTTCACGCCGTCGCCCGTCATGCCAACATAGTAACCCTGCCGCTTCAGTGCGGCGACGATCCGGCGTTTGGTATCCGGCTCGATGCGCGCAAACAGATCGCCATCGGCAACCGCGCTTGCCAGCTCAGTTTCGTCCATGGCATCGATCTGATCGCCCGTAAAGGCTTTACGGATTGTCATCCCGGCTTTCTGCGCGATCTGGCGAACCGTTTCCAGGTTGTCGCCGCTGATCACCTTGAGCGTCACGCCGACATCGGCAAAGGAGTCCAGCGTTTCGCGCATGTTCTCGCGCACTTCGTCGGTCAGCACGATCAGCGCCAGCGGATCGCGCGCTTCGAGGACGCCATCACTCATCGGACTGGAAGAACGCGCAAACGCAAGCACGCGCAATCCCTGCGCTGCAAGGGATTCTGCCTGTCCAATCGCTTCATGACCATCCGGCAGCACGCGCTCTGGCGCGCCGAGGATCAGCGTTTCGTCCGGCAGGACGACCGCTCCCCACTTGCGCGCTGAGGTGAAGGGGACTTCGCGGATTTTCGCGACGATGCTGCTGGCGGTTGGCTGTTCACTGCCCAGATGGTGGGCCACTGCGGCGGCGGTGCGATTGAGGTGCGAGAGGTTGCTCAGATAACGCCTCAGCGCGCTTTCCACAGCGTCAAGACCTGTGCTATCGAGCGGGACGAACTCAGAAACAGTGAGCTGGTTTTTGGTGAGTGTGCCGGTCTTGTCAAAGCAGAAGACGTTTACGTTTGCCATCGACTCGACCGCGTTGACGCGCTGAACCAGTGTTTGCCTGCGGCTGATCGTGATCGCGCCGATCGTCAGCGACAGGATGGCCGTCAGGACGAGACCCTGCGGCACGATCGACGTGACGAAGACGACGGCGTTGCGGAAAGTGTTCAGGTTGAAGATGCCGCCCAGGTTGAGATAGCCGGCGATGAAGATCATGGGCGTGCAGACGGCCATGATCACCACTGAAATCTGCACGATGAGCGAAATTCGCTGCTGCGTGGGCGTCAGCACATTCTTGTAGGTTTTTGCCACGGCCGCCAGCTTGTTGATCGTGCTGTCTTTGCCGACGACGGTCGCAACCATCAGCCCGCTTCCCGCGATACAGAATGAGCCGGAAAAGACCTTGTCGCCCACATCCTTCAGCACAGCATCCGACTCGCCTGTGAGCTGGGATTCGTCCATCTCCAGCGAGTCGCTTTCCAGAATTTTCCCGTCAACCACGATCTTGTCTCCCGGCTCAAGCGGGATGACATCATCCTTGACCAGATCATGCATGTTGACGGTGATCAGCCTGCCATCCCGCCAGACACGGATTTCAGGTTCTGAGAGGGCAGCAAGTTTGTCCAGCTTGCGCTTGGCGCTGATCTCCTGGATCATGCCGAGGAAGGAATTTGTGACCACGCTGAAACCGGCAAAGAACACCGTGCCATAGTCGCCGAACCAGAGCACAACCATCAGCAGGGAAAACAGGACGATGTTGAAGAGGTTCAGGACGTTATCGCGAACGATATCCCAGTAGGTTCTGCCGACCCGCGCCTTGAAAGCATTGCTTTCGCCGCGGGCGACCCGCGCCTCGACCTCGGCGGTGGTCAGCCCGGTGATCGGCTGGCTGGTGTTCGGGCGTGAAGGCGCTGGCGTTTCGATCGTCAACGGGTGTGCTCCGCAGTATGCCGTCTATCCAGCCGGTAATTGTAACGGTTTGGAGCGAAAAGGTCAGGGGGATTTCGCTGAGGCTACTTGGTCTTGACGGTAGAGAGGGCTTTGCTATAATGCGCGCTGAGCTGGCCCCGTAGCTCAATTGGCAGAGCAGTTGACTCTTAATCAATCGGTTAGAGGTTCGAGTCCTCTCGGGGTCAATCACTTCTGAGAGAAAAGCGAGGATAGCAACATTATCCTCGCTTTTTGATTCGAGTCAAACAGTTGGCCCGTCACGAACAAACACGCCGATGCTCATGCCTGCCTGGGCATGAGTAGCACCCATCATGAGAAGTCGCTATCCATGCTGACCCGCAGGCCCGAACGTGCCAGCGTGAAGCCCAGGACAAAGGTAGCGAGTGGCAGACTACAGAAGCCGATGAGGATCACACCCGGCGATGCCGATGCCAGGCCGAGAAGCATCCCAATTAGAGCAGCTGCTGTCAGGGTAAAGCCTACAATGATACGTTTCATGTTCGCCTCTCAATATGTGACCAATGCACACACCCGACGAATTACGTTTCTACGGATTCGGCCTCGTCGCTCGCCTCTTCCACTTCAACGGCCTCATAGATCTTGCGGACTTTCTTGAAGTGATACCGCACGCCCTGATACTCAAAGTCTCGGTCATTGTCGATCAGGCGCTTGATCATGTTACGGAGCTCAGTCTGAGTGATCACGCCCGCATCCTTCAGCATGTCCCATAGCGCCGTTTGGCTGACGCGACCTGCGCAGTTGTCCATGATCATCGAAAGCAGATCATCACGCGTGAAGCGCAGCGCGCCTCTGGATTCTGGTAGCACGACCTTAGACGTATCCAGCGCTATAGCGTTCTCGCGCCATTGCTCAGCAGCTTCAAGCGCGAAGTCAAGATCGCTGCTGCGGACGTGTGGCGTTTGGACCTGCCAGCGAACTGCCCCAACCATGGCGATCATCCGACCTCGGATGGATGCGGGCAGATTGGCGGCATCGCCAACGCCCAAAATTGTCATAGACGCGGCCTGCGTCGGCATCACGCCCGCCAGTCGGAACGCCATGTTCGCCTTGCTGGGTCCCGGCAGTACGTCAACACTGGGATTCTGAGTGCAGATGATCAGATGGATACCGCAGGCGCGGCCCTTGTTCAGGAGCTGCATGACGCTGGCCTGAATGGATGTCTCATAGTCTCGTGATACCTGGATCGCTGCGTACTCGTCGAAGATGACGACAACACGTGGCATCGTTTCCAGACCGCGCGCCTTTGCAAGCACGTTGTAAGCATCAATGTCTTTGACCCTTGCTGCCGCCAGCTTCATGGCGCGCTCAGATCTGAAGGCTTCCATCTGAAGCAGGACTTCTGATGCCTGGTCGACTTCCTTGACGACTGGCATCAGCAGGTGAGGGATGTTCTCGAACGTCTGGAACTCAAGACCTTCCTTGAGATCGACGAGCACGAACTGAACCTCTTGCGGGCTGTGCTTCGTGATCAGTGTGCAGATGATAACGTTGATCGCGTTCGACTTGCCGCCGCCCGTGGATCCGCCGATCAGGAAGTGCGGATGCCTGCTCAACTGAACCCACGAGATAACGCGGCCCTCGCCGACGCCCATGGGGATCGGCAGATAGGGCTTGTCCTGGCTTGGATAGTGCCTCATGACCTGTTCGAGTGTGACATACTCAATCAGTCCGTCACGTGTGTTCAGGCGGTTGACAACGATCCAGGCACCGCGCGGCGATACCTTCGCTGTAACCTTGCGCTGACACGCGCTGCTGAGTTCAGCGAGTGTCAGCTCGTCTGTCAGGTCCTTGACTCGCACGTTGTAGGGCAAGGTACTCTTGAAGCCGCCCAACGTCTTTCGGCTGATGGATATCTTGAACCAGATCGCCTCAGGCATGACATGTATTTCGCTGAAGTTGACCTTATCGACAATCCGCTTATTTCGATACAGTCGATCATGCTTGTAGCCCAGGCGCGCCCAGGTCTCGCGGATGATCTGGGCGAACGCCTCGACTTCCTGCCGCATCTGCTTGTGAAGATTGGTCTGGAACGCCTCGTTCTCTCTGGCGTATCCATGTTCGATGAGCTTCTCGCGGGCATACCAGTAACGATCCAGAATTGCCCGGTAGGGCAAGACACGATCCCGGATCTGGCCCGCTTCTGCCGTAAGCAGGTCGATCTTCGAAGCGAGTTCAATTCTGCGCTGCTCGTCAGTGGTTTCGATCAGCTCCTGCTTCAGGCGGTCGTAATGGCGCTTCAGCGCCTTGAAGCGCCCGAAGTCACGCCATACGCCAGCGATCCGCAGCTCTTCATGAGCGCGATCTCGCTGCTGTCTGAATTCTCGCATCTGCTTCAGCGTCAGCGGCTTTGCAGATGCCCGGCGCTCTTCAATTTCGATATTGCGAGGATTCACGCGCCTGCTTACGAAGGCGTCATTCGGTTCGGGGATCGACTCTCCCCATTCGTTACGATCAAGCATCGGTACATCATCCTTTGCGAACGTCGTTGCCAGGTGCGGCCATATCCACGCGATCATCATGCCCGCCGCGCCCGTGCGCTTCAGCGCGTTTCCCTGAAGGTAGCGCCTGAGGGCTCTGCCAGCCTCAACGCCTCTTGTGTCCATCAGCGCCATGAATGCTTTGGGCGTGAAGTCCTCTCCATCATGACTGGTAGACCTCGTGAAAATACAGTTCGTGCCAACGGGAGATGTTCACATGTGTGCTGCGGTGCTCTCGGTCTGACAGCAGCGCAGCGATGTAGTCGCGTTCGCTCTGCGCTGTGAGAGGCTGATCGATCTGCATGATGCAGAACGGAGAGGGCAGGGCATCAGGTGAATCCGCGGTAGTAAACGCATAGCGCGGCAGGTCGTCTGGCGTGAACGTTCCCGCGTCATCAGCGGCATTGTCCCAGACTGTGAGCTCGTGATCTGTGTTCGCAGCCAGCACGAACGCCGCAGGAATGGACGTGGCATATAGTGCACGAGCGTTCGGGCAATGCTCCCGGACCATTCCGGCGTAATCCAGGCGCGTGTTACTGCCAGCGTATCCAATCAATATCGAACACGCGATTATCAGCACAAGAAAAGTGACGCGCATCAGATAGGCGTGCTGAGCTGCGGACGCGGCCCAGACGAGCGCCAACATCATAACCGCAGGGTAGAGTGTCCTGGGCACGTAGACAGGCCGCCATAGCGCGCTGATGAGCGCGACGGCCACGGGCACGGCAAACAGCAGGAACATCACCAGGCCATCGCGCCTGCGATCCCATACTGCGTAGAGCGTGATCATCAGAATCGGGATCGCTGTCACAAGAATGAATTCATTTCGGACGACGACGATGGTTGTTTCCAGCAGCGGACGCGCCAGCACGCCCAGGCTCAGGTAGGGGAAATAACCGTCAGCGACGATGCCCGACTGAAGGAGCGGAAAGGCGGCCCAGAGTGCCATCGGGACAGACGCCAGCAGCGCCCAAAGGCGCTCACGTTCACGCCATGCCCACAACGCCAGCAGGGCCGCGCCATAGAGCAGGCCGAAGTTGTGAACGCCCGGCATGATCGCAACCGCGATCAGGAGCCATGTCCGCCGACGTTCGGCAATCGATAGCGCTCCCAGCGTGTAGAGACTTGCTAGCAGGGTATAGCTGCGCAGCTCAGTGACGTTGTAGAGAGCGGCGGGCATGAGCCCCAGAAAGATCGTAGCGAATTCAGCGGCCCTGAAACCGTACAACCGCAAGGCCAGACGCCGCATGAGCCAGATGTGAATCAATCCAAACGCAAGTGGAATTGCCCGAAGCCCGCGCGCATCCGTGATCCATTCTGGAAATATCGAACGCACAGCCGCAACAATCGCGTAGAACACAGGCGGATGTACATCGTTAAGGATCGCGTCAGGCCACATCTCAGCAGGCAGGGACGCCATGCGTAGACTGAACGCCTCGTCATACCAGAATGACTGAGATCCGAGAATCAACATGGTCCAAATGATCATGGCCGGGCTCATGATGCGGACATCCTCAAGTCGCTTGAGTGTGTGATCAGGCACAATCACGACCGACGCCATTGCCAGGCGACGAAACCATTTGACCCTGGGCGCGACGTAAACCCCTATCGAGAGCACAATCGCACAGCAGACGATCAGCAGCACCAGACCCGAATCGGCGCGCTGAAGCACGACCTTGACCGACTCGTAATCAGGCATCAATGACCTCGTACTTGTGAATCAGCCCGCGCTTCCTGTAGATGCGAATGCGCCCGGCAGCTTCAAGGCTGTTCACGCTGCGATACGCAGTATTCAGGTGACAGCGAACCAGGTTGGATAGCTGCTTCAGCGACAGATCGCAGAGGCCGTCAGCTCCTGCGTGCTCACGCAGCGTATCAAGCACTTTGTCATCGATCAGGCTCACATCAATTCTCACAAGCATCCTCAGCCCCCGCCGAATACACCTCTGATGGTATCACTAAAGTTGTGAAACCCTAAAGTCTATATGCGATGTATCACCAATGTTGTGAAAGTGATTATCGATAATGTGTACGATAATTCGCTCAGAGGTGTGTATGCGAGCATTGTCATGTTTACTGATCGTGCTGATTCTGCTGGCGAATTCCCCCGCGCTGGCCCAGGAACCAACCCCGATCCCCGTTGTAGTGACGGTGGTGTTCGTCTATCCCACGAGCACACCGACCGAGACGCCGACAATCACGCCAACCCCCAGCGAGACGCCTACACCCTCGGCCACGCCCACGTCAACGCCCGCGTTGTATCAGCAGATCGATCTTCAGGACGGTGCAAGCGCGGGCGTCGTGACGTACAGCGTCAGCGCGGGGGAATTCATGATCGCGCTGCTGTTGTTTGCGCTCGTCACAATGCAGCTCGTTTCGTATGGCCTGAAGCTCAGGGGCAAGTGACGTGGTAGAGGTTCTCTTCGTGATGTTTCTCGCCCCGTGGATCGGATCGGCAGTCATTTATCTGATCGTGCTGTTTTCCGAGGCGGTGATCAGTTTCCCAGCGGAGCTGATGCGTGACTGAGTTATGGACTCTGCTCTATGAAGTCTTTCAGCCCGCGTTCGTGGCGGTTGCTGCTCTTATCAGCGCTGGATACCTGGCGCTCGTGATCATCAGCATTGCAGTAGACGTGTTCAGCCCGAACGAACTCAAACAAGAATGATCTGGCGTTCCCTACGCCGTTCAGAATTCTCAACGAAAGGAGGTAAAGAACAATGTCAATTAACCTTGACCTCGCCCCGTTTTTCGATTCGCTGAACACGTACCTGCCGACGTTCCTGGGCATCTTCGGGCTCATCGGCGGTATCGCAGCCGCGATCGCGTTCGGGCGCTTCATCATCCGCTTCGTTGTGGATGCTCTGAGCGGAAAGGGCATGTCCGGCTAGGGAAACCGCGTGCCCCCATTGGTAGCGGGGCGCATTTGTGCGCCCCGTGTCATTAGGAGATAGCATGATCCGGATCGTTATCATTGTTCTTATGGCGCTCGCCTTCGCGGGCGTGCCCGATGCTGCTAATGCACAGACTCCCACGCCGACGCCCAGCCCGATCAATCGGCTTGATTGTTTCGATTTCACCACAGACCCTGATAGCGATATCTATTACCAGTTTCCAGTACCATCAAATCACGAAGTCTATAACGACTCAGGCAACGATGTGTTGAGAAGCACTTATCTCGCTCCCGATGGTGTCACGCGAGCATTGGCAGTTGATTTCTATGTAAGTTCGGGTTGGACAATAAATGGCATCTCCTACGACGCATCGAGCAGTACGGCTGCAAACAGAAATGCTTATTATGCGAGAAGTAGTACACCCAGCACGTATATATTTCTGGGCACTATCTCAGTTCATCCCACCTATAGCCACCATTCGCGAACCGCATTTGAGTTTCCCGCCTCCGGACTTACTTGGCTTCGACTAGAACTAAGGAACAACAATACAGCAGCAGGGGTACTCTATCTAGACGATGTATGCATCAACTACACATATACGGGCTATTCAGCTCCCACGGCGGACTTCACCTATGACTGTTTCCCGTCGTGCAACGCGCCGACGACCGTAAACTTCGAAGATGACAGCAGCGGATATGTCACGTCCTGGGCGTGGGACTTCGGAGACGGCGGCAGCTCATCGCTTCAGAATCCGTCACACGTCTACAGCGAACCCGGCATCTACGAAGTGGAGCTCACGGTCACGGGGCCCGGTGGATCTGATTCCGTCATGTACGAAGTGGAGATCCTCGCCACGGGCGTTCCGGGCGGCCTGCTCGTCAGGCCGATAGCCGCCCAGGACGAGCATCCGCAGTTTGGCTTGTACGACATGGCGAGTAAGTATCCATCCGGTGTGATCATAGACGCTTGGGAGGAGACAGGGCTCCTAGATCCCTATGCCTTAGTCGCAATGTCGATTGAGGCTGGCGACTACGTTTACTCGATAGCTGCTGGCACTGTTCAGGCGATTACGCCGATGGGGACAGGTACAAATTGCTACGGGCTGATCTTTCTATTCAATACCTGCCACATAATTTACGCCGATCCAGATGATGCGGAATACTCTGCGTTCAGATTTGATCGCGTCGGGCTGTTTCGCGTTGCTGTCACTTTTGAGACAGGCGTAATCGTTGAATATGTTGTCGCTGATGCTCCGAACTTTGTTCAGGTTGGACAGCGGATCGGCCCCGGTTGCATTGTTGGGAAAACGCACGCCATCAGTAATGTGACGATTCCCGGCGCTGAACTCTTTGCTGCTATCGGCACGGCGAATCTGGGCATCGGTCTGAACTACATAGTTCCTGATTTCGATTTCAGCGAGGGTGCCGCCCTGGTGCGGCTACGCAATACAGGAGAGAACTACAGTGAGGAGTTGCTCAGCAAGATTACAGTGCCTCCGATTGAATCGAATGCATGTAATGCTCCGGGCGAAGAACTATCCTGCATTGGCGATCCAAGCTTTGCCCGTCCGTGGGACTGGACGGTCAGCGGACCCGGCGTGCCATTCAGTTCGCGGCGCACACTCAGGCCGGGCGACTGGATTCGCTTGGAAGGTATTAACCTCTCTACTATTATCGAGTATGGCCTCAGCGTCAGTGTGGAGCGCGTCGGGACTGGCACGAACGCAGCAATCCGCCTTGGAATCGGACAGACAATTCAGACGTTTGCACTGACGTTCCAGACGCAGCGCGTACAGATCGCTCCTGCTCTACACACACCCAACTCTGGTACGCTCTACGACCTCTACATCCAGAACACGGGCCAGCAGGAGCTTCGGCTTGTCAATAACTGTCTCTCACGCGCAGGGGCTGAGCGCAGACCCGACGAGTGCTACTTCACGAACTACTCGTTCGATGCGGGACTGACCGGATGGACAACATCCGGCACCGTGGCGGCTGGCACGTCGCCCGGATTCATCATCATGGCGGATGATTCGATCATCAGCCAGACGGCAACGCTCTACCCGGCAGGGGCCGAGGTCTACGCTTACAACGTGGTTGTCAGGGCGCGTGTGTGGGGTGATGAGAGCATCATCAATAACACAACCGATGAGGTGACGTTCGATGTGCGCTTCGATGGCGGCGACTGGGAGCCGATGCTCTACAGCTCACTCGCTGATGCCGACCTGGCAACATTCTTCACCTATCCGAACAACGAGATCATGTTCCAGGCGCTGATCGAAGTCGGGAGTGTTACGACGGGCGAACTGGAGATCAGAGTCAACATCGGCCCGGATACTGACGCTGCTGAAGTGCGGCTTCAGGAAGCGTGCATCGACGATCCATTCTCGAACTGGACGGATGCTACGGGCGGTATGCCGCTCCCGTTCCAGGCGAACTGTAACGTCGTGACGCGCCCGGCTGAAGACGACACGACACTGAACAGCTGGATCACGTATCTCTGGCTTCAGCAGGATCGGTTCTTCAAGTGCTCTCTGATGGTGTTGCTGAATCAGATGTATCAGCTCATTTACCGAGGCTATGAGCTCTCGGTCTGGTCGCTGCTCTACAGTCAGGCCGCCGTGGATAAGGGTATGCAGTGGTTGGGCGGCGTGCTGGTCCCCTGGCTGAATGGTCACTTCTCGAACATTGCCAACGGACGCCAGACCTTCATTGACGGCGGCGGTGATTGCCATGACATCTTCTGCCTGCTGACGCGGCTGATCGATACTGTGCTGGCCCGTGTGCTGGATATTGTGACCGACATTGCCGATCTGATTCTGCGAATCGTCAGCCAGGTTGCTGACCTGATGCTTCCCCTCATCGGCGCGCTGGTCAGCATGTTCATCTCAATTGTGGCATCCATCACGCAGCTGATCACAACGCTGATCAGTTCGATTACCGCCATCATCGCTGGCTTCACCAATGCGCAGCCCGTGCCTATTCCCGGCCTGCCCACCTGCCAGATCGATCCACAGCAAAACGCGCTCTGTGCGACATTGTACGGCTTGGAGCACACCATCTTTCAGGAAGAAGGTCAGCTCATCATCCCGCTGCTGGTCAGCTTACTGAGCTTTCTGCATCTACAATGGCTCATCCAGGAGATCGGCAAGATCATCCGTGATGTGACGGACGGTGTGTGATGCTGAAGCTGCTGATCGTCCTTATCATCATCTTGATAGCAACCCCGGTAACGGCCCAGACGAACACACCGACGCCGCCACCGACCTCGACGCCGCAGAACACGCTGACGCCATTTCCAACCTACGCTTTTCCGACGCTGACGCCGAACGGCCTGGCAACGCGCATCTGGGCTACACCGCCGATGCCGTCCGAGGGCAATCCCTTCGTGGCGCCGCAGCCGCCTACGCTGGACAGTACATCGGAGTCGGATGTGATCGGGTTTGTCGCCATCAACGACCTGAACATCGGCGCGCTCATCGTCTACCTGGTCAACGTCGGCATGGCGTTCTGGGCGTGGATGCGGGCAAATATCCCGCAGGTCATCAGCGCGGCCCGCTGGCTGATCATTATCAATATGGTGATCTACATGATCTTTATGATCTGGAAAGGCTACAAGTATGCGCCGCCCGGAGCCGAGGGCAAAGGCTTCCGCGTTCGTATGAGCAGGAGAGGCCGCCAGTGATGAAATCAATCATCCTGCTGCTCATCTTGCTTGCCATCGCCACGCCTGGCACCTGTGCGCAGGCTCAGCAGTGCCAGGCGGGTCTGAGCTGCGAACAGGTGCCGTGGCGTCTGCCCGGCTTCCCTATCATGCTGACGCCGACGCCGTTCCCGACTGCGAACGCAACCGCACTCCCGACCGCCACGGCGACGCCCAGCGAAAGCGGCAGCCCGATGACGCCGACGCCCGATGTGAACATTGAGAACATTGGCGACATTGTGGCCACGCTTCAGGTCTTCGCCAATGCCACCCCAAATGGCGCTGCAAGCCCCGTAGCCGCGTTTGATGTGTATGCCAGCAGTGCGGGCCTGTTTGGATTTATTCTGGGCCTGTCCAACGTCAATTTCGGCGTATTTACACCGCTGATCTCGTTCGTGCTTTTCGCGTTCTTCACGTGGTTCGTCATCCGCTTCACAACCCTGATCCTGCCGATCATTGCGGGCATCGTTGGGCTGATCCGTAAGGCCGTCTCGCTCATTCTGGAGTTCCTGCCGCTATGACAACCATCATCTTTCGTGAACCCGGCGTCGATCCTAGTCTCGATGAGATTCCGATCCGGCGTGCCAACCTTAAGCCGCTCATCACGTGCGGCGTGATCGGCTTCATGGTCTTGTTTGCCGCCTGTGCTGGCCTGACGCTGCTGAGTGCCTCTGCCAGCATGCCAGAGCCGACGCCGCAGGCAACCATTGATTCGTGGGGTCTGACCGGGACGGCCATTGCCGAGGCCACAGCCACCCCGACGCCAACCGAGACGAGCACGCCGACCGAGACGCCAACAGCCACGCTGACGCCCGACGAGTGGAGCTCCACGGGCACTGCGATCTTCTGGCTGACGTACACGCCGACGAGCACACCGACCGAAACACCGACGTTTGAACCTACGCCCGAACCGCCGCCTGTAGACAACCCTGAGGAGGGACAATGAGTACCAAGATCGGAACGCTGCGTGATGACATGATGCTCTTTTGGGGAATCGTCAAAATGCTGGCCTTCATCCTGCTGGCTGTGATCGTTGTGGGATTGTGGACAGGCTTCATATCCACAATCACACTGTACACGATCGCCGTTGTTCAAGGTGTCGCTCTTACGCCCGCTAACTCAAATTTTCTGAACACCTACGCTGGCCAGGTTAGCGGCGTCGTGTCGATTCTAGCAATCTTCACCCTGTCCCCAGCAATCCTGGCGAGAGGATACCTGTTTATTCCGCGTGAAGAGGTGCTTGAAAAGATTCATGCCGACAGCCTTGAAGGGGCGAAGCACGGTGATGCCGCACAGCTTATTCGGATGATGCTGCGATGAGCGCGATCTATCGCTACCTGACTCACAGGCGTAGAGTCCACCGCCTGCCTGCACAGCTCGTCACGCCGTTCGAGATGAGCAGAGTAACGCAGGAAGAGCTTTTCATCTTCGAAGCGGCTAAGGCGCGGGATCGGCATTACGTCAAGGCGCTGATGCGGCTCTACCGGGTCAGCAGCGCGCGCGCGCTGCTGGCAGTCCTGCCAAGACAGCGGCGGCATCCCGGCCTGGCGCGTCGGTTCGTGAGCCTATATACGCGGGCGCTCGGCCTGCTTACGTATGATCCGCTGCGGCATGAGATGAAGGCGATCGCCCGCACCCGCCGCCCGGCTGGCAATGGCATCCGAGGTGTGAAACTGAAGTAACAGCAGCGCTGATCGTTTCAAC
>SZPD01000457.1 GCA_030263515.1 Anaerolineae bacterium CFX9
ATGCGCCCCGGCGATTACACGTTCCGGGTATTTGGCACGATTGAAGGGATCGAGATTGACGAGACCTTTTCTGCATCTGACGGGCAGTTCAGCACAGTTGAGCCGATTGAGGACATTCAGTTCCCCTAAATTACCTCATCTACATACGAAATTTGCGAAATGCTGAGGACAACTCAGCATTTCGTGTGTAGTGACCCCAAAAAGTTGGACACGAAAAGAGTGTTGCTTAACTGACCATCGCCCGCTGGTGTTGTTCACGCCAGTGCGCCTCAAATTCGGCAGGCGTGAGATAATCCAACGCTGAGTGGATGCGCTTGCGGGTGTACACATCCTCCAGAAAGCGCCGATCCGCTGGTAAGCGTCGTGAAAGTCGGCATACTCGCTCAGATCGACTTCCTCTTCCTTAATCGTGCGCATGAGACGCTCCGCATAGCCATTGTCCTCCGGTTTGCCGACCGCCGCCATGCTAATCTGGACGTGTGCTTCCTTCAACTGGTCGGTGTAGTCCTTGCAGGCATACTGAAGCCCCTGGTCGCTGTGGTGGATCAGCGGGGAGTGACCGCCCGCCAGCACCCGCTCCAGTGCCTTGAGCGTCAGGTGATGATCCAGAGAGCGGCTCAGATGCCAGCCGCGCACGGCACAGGTGAACACATCCATCAGCACCGCCAGATAGACAAAGCCATGCTCCAGCCGCACGTAGGTGATATCCGCCACCCAGATGTCGTCCGGGCGCGCAGCAGTCTCCCCCTTGACCAGGTTGGGATAACGCGGGAAGGGATGGTCGCTGTTGGTCGTGCGCGTCTTGCGCTTTTTCACCGGGCGCTGCAAGCCCAACTGCTACATCAGCCGATGGATGCGCTTGTGAGTGACCGTCCAGCCCGCTCGGCGCAGCAGCGCGGTCAGACGGCGATAGCCATAGGTGGGGTACTCACCCGCCAGTGTCAGCAGCGCTTGGCGCAGTCCTTCGGTTTCGGTCTCCTCAGCAGCGTGGTAAAACGTGCTGCGCGCCAGCCCGACGACCGCACAGATCTCTGCCAGCGGATAGGCTTCTACTTGCAGCCTCATGACCCCTTGCCGTTTCTGCGCGATGTCCCATCCAGCAAGCGCGAGGCTTTTTTTGCGATCTCCAACTGCATTGTCAGCTTCCCGACCATCTGCTCCAGCTCCGCGATCCGCTCCGCTTCTCTGCTTCTAAACGCGCCTTTCTCAAACGCCTTCGGCGCGGCTGCCAGAAACTGCGCTTTCCAGTCGTTGACCATCTGCGCCGTCAGCTCATACTCCCGACACGCCTCGGCGACCGTCTTTTCCCCGCTCAGCAGTTCCAGCACCACCCGGCTCTTGAACATAGGATACTTCATTTAGCCCTGTGTCCAATCTGTGGGGGTCAGTACAGGGCCTTAAACACATTCATCTTCATGTTACACCGCGATCACCCTTACACCTACCGGCCATAATCCCATTCATATGGTTAAGTGTCTTAACGGGTATGTTGGAAAGCCTAAAATTGCGACGACCAGTTTCAGATATCTCAGTTGAAGCTGTTGCGGTGCCATTGAAAGCCGCATCTGAACAGATGAGGCAAATACTAGTAATTATTTTTTATAATGTGCTGTCAAATACAAATTACCGTACATAGTCGTTGCATCGAAGACCATGTACGGCATATAGGGTTTAAACGGTTTTTCAGCGTATTCCATTTTCAATTGGTAGTACATCGTAGCGGCGCATCATGTCGCGTACCTCAGCGGGCCGAACCCCATAGGTCATGCCTTCGGGAGTGCGTTTACGTCGCCCATCATCCAGCAGGTGCAGCCGCTTGAGGATGTGACCAATCCACTGCGCGTCGCCGAATTTTTCGCTGGGTTGTCCCATCAGTCGGGCAACTTCCTCTCGCACTGCCCCCGCCTTCAGCCAGACGATTTCCGTCTGATTGCGGGTCATGATTTCCAGCGCCTGTAAGACAGCTTCCTCTCGGTCACTAAGGGCTTTCCCCTCGCTGACCTGCTCATCCCACTCCGCCGCGTCCGAAATGGCTTGCAGCAACCCCGTCACTGCGCCACGCTCTTCAAAAAAGGCAGCCAATGCGACCAGCGGCGACCACAGTTCTCCAGAGCGGTTGTGCAACCGGTGCAAATCGGGGCGTTCAAAGTAGTTGCGGTGTACATGCGCGAAATCACTCAACGCGAGATTGTAGAGTTGGTGACGGATGGCAGCCGCATCAAAGTCTGCTGGAAACGCCTGCATTTTGCGATCCGTGCGGCGCATGGGAATAGCGATGCAGCGACTGGCGAGAATGTCCTCCAGCCCGGCAATTGCCGCCAGGATTTTTGGTGAGTAAACATCGAATGCCTGAGGTTTCATGTCATCACCCATCAGCCTGATCGCGGGCATCCCGGCTTTATAGCCGCTGTTGAGCAGCTGGCGAATCTGCTGCATTCCCGGATCACGCGGATTGTGATAGCGTTCGGCTTCATCAATCCCGACCGTGCAGCTCGTGGTGTGAATCAGACGGAACATGCTTGGTCCCGTGGGGTCAGAAGTGTTGACCATGTTGAACGCCAACGGTTGCGCGACCCGCAACACAGTACTTTTGCCGCTGTTCTTAGGTCCG
>SZPD01000458.1 GCA_030263515.1 Anaerolineae bacterium CFX9
ATGGCGTCCGCCATGATCAGCGGCGGCGAGATCGGCACGCTGCTTTCGATCGCCGGGACGGTCTGGCAGAACTGGGGCGAGATCAGCCAGGGGACATGGCGCGCCGATCCCGTGCTTTCCGGCGGCGGCTTCCTGTTCGATACAGGCGCGCACATGCTCAATACGGTCGCCGATCTGGCAGGTCAGGATTTTGTTGAGGTTGCCGCGTGGACACTCGATCACGGTCGCCCGGTTGAGACGCAGGGTGTGGTCATGGGGCGGCTCAAAAATGGCGCGCTGGTGACGATCAACGCGGTGGGCGAGGCGATCCCATCCTGCGAAAGTGATATCCGCGTGTTCGGGACCAAGGGTATCCTGCGTACCGGGCAGTGGGGCGAGCGGCTCGAACTCCAGATGGCGGGTGAAGCGGCGCTCTCGCCGGTGACTGTGCCGCCATCCGTCGGCGTGTGGGAGCAGTTCCTTAAAGTGCGCGCCGGGCAGATTGCCAATCCCTCACCGCCGGAGATCGGCCTGCGCATGACTCGCCTGTGGGATGCCATCAAGGAGTCGGCGGCTGATGGCGGCCGGGTGGTGAAGATCTAGGAAAGGAGACCTGCGTGCCACGACCTGCGTTCCCCGGTCATCGATGGCGGTTCTGTCTGTCCCTGCTGTGCGCCGTTCTGCTGGCGCTCGGCGCAGGCGTGATCAGCCTCAGCGCGCAACCCCAGTGCGCGGTCGCCAGCAGCATCCGCTTTCCGGTCGATCGCAGTGTCTTTTCACTGGCGCAGGATTATGCCACCCCCAGCGTTCGGCATCAGGGGCGCTATCACACTGGCGAGGACTGGCACGCGGAACGCGGCGCAACGGCCGGACAGCCGGTCTTTGCCATCGCCAATGGTCGCGTGACGTATGCTTCGCCCACGGCATGGGGGCGTGATGGCGGGGTGATCATCATCGAGCATACCTTCGCCGAGGGCACGGTCGCCTACAGTATGTACGGTCATATCACCGATGCGACCGGCATTCAGTTCCCGGCAGCGCTGACCTGTATTCGCGAGGGAGATATGCTTGCCGCCATCGCGGATGTGCGTCCTGCGCCGCATCTGCATTTCGAGATCCGCACCCAGAATCCCGGCACGCCCGGCGCGGGCTACGTCTGGGAAAATCCCGCTGAGATCGGCTTGCGCCGGCCGAGTAAATTTGTCCTCAACATGCAGACATGGCTGAGCGATTCGTATCGCTGGCGTCTCGATCTCGCTGATGAGGTGGCTCCGCTCTCGCCGCCGGTCACCCTGCCGGATAACAGCCTGATCTACGCGGACGCCGGGCGTGTGGTGCGCGCTTCTCCCGATGGACGTGTGCTGTGGCGCATCAATGCAGACAGTCCGGTTGTAGGCGTCATCCCGTTCGGGGATGCCGCGCTGATCCTCTACGCCGATGGCCGCGCTCAGCCCGTCGCGCTCGATGCCACGCTCACCGCCGCCTGGAATGCCAGCGCCGGCTTTTCCAGCCCCCCGTATCGACTGGGCAATGATCGTGTTGCGCTGCGCGATTCCAGCGGCGCTTTGCTGGTCTACAACAATGATCTGAGGACACCGATCTGGACGCTGGCAGGCGTTGACCCGCTCTATGACGTGATCAGCACGACGCGCACCATCGGGTTGATGACCGAAGCCAATGAGGCGCTGATCGTCGATGCTGACAGCGGCACGCTCATCCATCGCGGCCTGCTGCGCGAGCCGGGGACGTGGGCAATCGCGCCGGATGGTGGTCTGCTGGCGTATACGCTCGGCGGGCTGTGGTCAGTCTCTGCCGATGGCGTGTGGACCCTGTATGCGCAGGATGTGCCCGGCGGCGGGCGGGGCGGCGCGGTCGCGTTTGCACGCGATGGGCGGCTGTTCGCCTACGATGGCGATATCCTGCGCGCATATGGCTCAGCGCCGGCGTTCGCGCCGCTGTGGCAGGTCGATGTGCCGGATACGCTCGGTCGTGCCGAACTTGCCGTTTATGAGCCGGCGGTGCTGCTCACAACGAGCGATGGTCATATCATCGCCCTTCAGGCGGAAAGCGGCGGCTTGTGCAACCGGGCGCAGATCTGGGGAGACTGGCGGGCGGGATTGTGGCGCTGGCTGGCTCCCGACGGGCTGCTGCGTGTTTATGCCGCCGATCAGATTCTGGCGCTTCAGTGGTCACGTTTTCTGCTGGCTTGCAACTCGTGAAAAGTGATCATCGTATATCGTGATATACGCTATGCTCATGACGCTGGGGATGATTCAATGCGCCTGTCACGCATGATAACCACTCTGGGAATCTGGATCGCGGGGATCTTTGGGGTTCAGCAGCTTCTTGGACATCTGACCTATCAGACCGGGACTGAACCCATTCAGATTGTCAACATGGTTCCGGCCGCCCCGGATGGTACGCTTCAGGAATTCACACAGACGATCCTGAATCCGGTGTATGCCCAGGCAGCCGGTAGTGTGCAGATCATGATCTTCATTCTGTGTTTTATGCTGATTGTGGGACTGTTCATTTCGACTTCGGCGATCTGGGGATCGGCGGGGCAGGAAACAGGCGAAACGCAGAGCGCACGCGCCAGCCGCCGCCAGGCCGAGAAGCTCAAGCG
>SZPD01000459.1 GCA_030263515.1 Anaerolineae bacterium CFX9
AACCAGCACAAATACTGCCCAGTATTCCACAGATCAGCAGTCCCTGCCTCAGGTGGGCGAAGTTCCAAACTGTCGATCGCCCGCATCACCCAGACCGGGTACGATATAACCGATCTCGTTCAGCCGTTCATCCAGCGCGGCGACATGGATCGGAACATCAGGGTGCGCTGTAGACAGACGCTCGACGCCCTCTGGAGCAGCGATCAGGCCGATATACTTCACACGCCGAATGCCCGAATTCTTGATCAGATTGACTGTCGCCACCGCGCTTCCGCCGGTCGCCAGCATCGGATCAAGGATCAGGGCGATATCGATATGGCTCTCTTTGGGAAGACGATTGTAGTAGTGAACTGGCTGGAGCGTCTGCTCGTCGCGATACAGGCCGATATGCCACACCTGCACACTGGGAAGCAGCTGCAGGACACCTTCCACCATGCCGAGGCCCGCGCGCAGTACCGGCACAAGCCCGATCGTCTCGTGCGCCTTGTGCCCTACTGCCGCGCCCATCGGTGTCTGAACCTGCTTCGGCTGCAGGCTGAGATCCTGTGTCGCCTCGTAACACAGCAGCATCGAGAGTTCCTTCACCAGTTCGCGAAAGCTCCTGAAGTCGGTGCTGACATCGCGCAGCACCGCAAGCTTGTGGAGCACCAGTGGATGATTGGAAATATGCAGCCCAGATTGTGCTGACACGTTTGCGCCTCCCTGAACAAAACCCTCGAAATTGTACGCGCCGAGTCAGAGGCTGTCAAAGCGGGGTTTGAATGGCGGGGCGGCGTCCGCTATACTGTCAGCATAGAACATTTGCCCGATTTTGGAGACGGACATGTCGGAAGATCCCCGCCTGGTCAGCGGCAGTATACGGCGCGATGAACGTGATAACATCGCGCTGAGACCCCGTCTGCTCAAGGATATCGTCGGGCAGGATCGCCTGAGAGAGAATCTCCGCATCATCATTGACGCGGCCAAAGGGCGCAAGGAACCTATCGACCATACCCTGTTCTACGGACCGCCGGGGCTTGGCAAAACGTCGCTCGCACACGTGATCGCCAATGAGATGGGGGTGAATATCCGCATCACTGCCGGCCCCACCATCGAGCGCGCTGGTGATCTGGCAGCCATCCTGACTCATCTGAAGCCAAACGACATCCTGTTCATCGACGAGATCCACCGGCTGGGGCGATCAGTCGAAGAAGTGCTCTACCCGGCCATGGAAGACTTCGCGCTCGATATTGTGATCGGTAAGGGCCCCGCGGCAAAAAATGTCCGCCTCAACCTGCCCCGCTTCACCGTTGTTGGGGCGACAACGCAGCTCGCCCTGCTTGCCGGTCCCCTGCGCGATCGATTCGGCGCTGTATTCAGGCTCGATTTCTACGATCAGGAATCGCTGGAGTTCATCATCAATCGCGCGGCATCCATGACCAACATCGAGATCCGGCCGGAAGGCACAAGCGAAATTGCTCGCCGATCTCGCGGGACGCCCCGCATTGCCCTGCGTCTGCTGCGTCGCGTCCGTGACTATGCGCAAACCCGCGCTGATGGAGTCATTACCGGGCCTGTGGCAGGCGATGCGCTCAACCTGCTGGATATCGACTATCTTGGGCTGGATGATGTCGATCGCCGGATACTCACATGTATCATCGATGTTTACAACGGAGGTCCGGTCGGTCTGGCGGCCGTCGCCGCGGCGATCAGCGAAGACACCTCCACGATTGAGGATGTCTACGAGCCGTACCTGATTCAGCTCGGTTTTTTGCGGCGCACTCAACGCGGTCGTGAGGCCACCCAGATGGCGTATGAACATATGGGGATCGCGTACAATCGCACGGACGCCGATCAGCGGCGTCTGTGGTAAAGGGGCGGCGGGGATAGGCATATGGAACTTCAGACGATTGGGCGTATTCTGATCGCTGCTGCCATAATCCTCGGCATAGCGGGGCTTGCGCTGATCGTGCTTGGAAATACGCCGTTCGGCACGTGGCTGCGCAGTTTACCGGGAACGCTGCGCGTGCAGGCAGGAAACGTCACCTGTCTTTTCCCGATCGTGTTCTCGATTCTTCTCAGCATTGTGCTGACCATCGTCCTCAATATCATCATCAGGATCATCAATCGACCGTGAAACTTTCGGACTTCGACTACACTCTGCCAGAGCATTTCATTGCACAGACGCCCGTTGAACCGAGAGACTCCTCCCGGCTGATGGTGTTAAATCGAGAGAAAGATACGCTGGAACACCGCATCTTCCGTGACATTGGGGACTATCTCAATCCGGGTGATGTCCTCGTTCTCAATACCACGCGCGTCATTCCCGCCCGGCTGTATGGAACCAAAGCAGAAACAGGTGGATCTGTGGAAGTGCTGCTGCTGCGTCAGCATGACGCGCTGCGCTGGCATGTACTGGTAGGGGGAAGGCGCATCCTGGCAGGCACACGCCTGAACTTCGGCGATCGCATCAGCGCCACTGTTGAACATGTCCTCGACGAATCAGAGCGGATCATCGCATTTGATGAGCCAGTCAACGACCTGCTGGATGAGATCGGGCAGATGCCGCTGCCTCCCTATATCAACACTCCCCTGCTTGACACAGAACGTTACCAGACCGTCTTC
>SZPD01000032.1 GCA_030263515.1 Anaerolineae bacterium CFX9
CCGCATTCATCACACACGGGCGATCAGCGTCACGCTGGGCGCGCTGATCGCGCTGATCGCCGTGCTGTATACCGATCTGTTCTCGCTGGCGTTCGTCGTCGGCGCGCTGATAGGCGCAGGGCTGATCGGGCTGGGACTGAAGGCGAACGAAGATATTACCCTGCTGGTGCTCAATTTCCTGGCGGTGATCACCGGGCTGAACGCTGTGTTCGATCTGTTCGGGCTGATCCGCAGCGCGGATATGACGATGGGGACGATCCGCAATGACGCGGCGGCATTCTCGGCAGAAGTTGCGCCGCTGGTTCCGCCGGTCGTGTGGGCGCTGTTATGGGCTGGGCTGGCGCTGCTGATCCTCGGCGCTGCCGTCTACTATGGGGCGATCAAACCTCGCCTGAAGCGTTAATCGCGCCGCTGAAGCCGAAGATAGCGCAGTAACTGCTGCATCCCCGCGCGGTATGCCTCGCCGCGCATATCAAGATGCTGCGTCAGGGTGAGCGCGAACGGGATCGAGGTACGCTCATCCCCTTTGATCAGCACCGGCACTACAAACACCCCATGATCGCGCGCATAGTTGATCTCGATATTCACCCATTTGCTGTGATGAGCATCGGGCGACATCAGCGCTACCATACAGTTTGAGTTGTTGATGGCTGTCTCAATCGCCCGCTGCCAGTCATCGGTTCCAGGCGTCAGATTTTCGTCCGTCCAGACGGTGAAGCCTTCAGAGATCAGATATTCCTTGATGCGGCGCATCATCCGCGCGTTACGGCGGCTGTAGCTCAGGAAGACATCGTAATGGAGGCTCTGCCCGTTCTGTGCCTCAGAGAAAGACTGGCTGCTGTCGATTGCCGATCCCTGGGCCGTGATCACATCATCGTAGGCGATGGTGTGATTGTACTGAATGCCATTGACGGTCAGATTGCTGTTGCTGACACTGTCGATCCGGGTGATCACGGTGGGCTGACGGCTGAAGCGGAAGGGGCGCGGCGGCGGCGGCGCAATGGCAGCGCGGCGGTAGTATTCATTCTTGAACGAGTCAGGCTGCGCATTTTCGCGCGGGGGCGGTTCGAGCGCGGCATCAGCGGTCTGGGCGCTGAGCAGCGCTTCATCGCGGATGACGATGGCACGCGAGTCTGTTTCCGCGTCGTAAGGGGCGTCTTCTGGCAGTTCGTCCGCCCAATCTGCCGGGACTTCGTCCTGCTCGGCGTCGTCTTCGGCGTCATCCTCCATCCCGTCGATCACGGGATCAGCGGACAGATCGATGGCATCGAGCAGCATGGTCGGCGCTTCCTCATCCTCACTGTCGAGCGGGTGCTGATCTTCCGGCGTCATATCTTCGTCCGGCAGCGCATCCTCAACCATCGGGGTTTCCACCCTGGAGTCGATCGCCCGCAGCGATGAGCGCAGTTGGCTCGCCGCGCGCTGGATCGACTGGAAGGCCAGCCCTTCCCCCATACCTCGCAGCCCGTGACGGATCAGCGCCTGCTGCGTCGGCGAGAGCGTTTCTGGCGGTGTGACCTCGAAGAAGGCTTCTCCGATCAGGTGCGCCTCGATCAGTCCCGCCAGTTGGCGATAAGCGCCGATCACCTCCGGATCTTCCCGCCAGGCCGCGGCATCCGTCAGAATTTGCACAACCATGTCTGCTGGGTGCATGATCGCCTCGCTCAAAAACGCCTCAGAATGCACAGATACATCTTTATGTTCTGATTAAGTCATACTATACCGCTAAAAAGGTTTGCGAATGAAATTAGGGTTTTGTTACGCGCTTACACCTCACACAGCACACCGGGGCAGCGTGGTCTGCATGACTGTCACTGCCCCGGCGTGAGGGAAATCTGTCCCGTTTTACGGTGCGCTGGGTGTGGGGGTGGGCAAAGGCATCGGCGTCGCCGGGCTGGGGGAAGGGGTTCCGCCGACGAAGATCGGCAGCCGCGCCAGCGCCTCCGGCGTGATCACGAACAACCCGACCGCGCCCCAGCCAGCCAGCCCTTCATAACCCACATAGATCCACTGACTGTCGGCTGTGCGCGCCAGCGGCGTGACTTCCGCGCTGAACGGCACGATCGTGATCGTCGGCGATGACAGCGACGGATCCTGACGCAGACGGGCGTTGAAGCGCGTCTGGAGCAGCACAGACGGCGGGATCAGCCCTTCGCCGGAACTGTCTGGCACGAGGATCGGCAGATCATCCAGCACACCTTCAACACGCACGGTGAAATAGGCGACCCAGCCGTTGATCTCGCTGTTTTCGATGTACAGCCAGTCATTCTGGGCGTTGCTGCGCGCCGTGACCATCGCCACGTCATCGAGGTCAAGCTGACCGATGACATCCCCGGCGATGCTGGGCAGACTGCGCACGTTGACGCGCCCATAGGCGATCGCCGTGACATCCGAATCGACGGACTGGATCGCCGTCAGCGTCGGGCGCGGCGTGGCATTGACGGGCTGGATCGGGTCGCTGGTCACGATCGGCAGCGTATTCAGATCCCCTTCCAGCGCCACGACAAAGACCGGCAGCCAGCCGCGATCGCCCGTTTCCAGCAGCACAAACAGCCAGCGCGCCGGGTCGCCATCTCGCCCGGTGGCGATCACGCGCTCATTGGCGGCAAGCTGTGCCACAATCGGGAAGCGGGTATCGGGACCACTGCGCACGTTGGAAGTTCCGTAGACCGTCCCCGGCACTGTGCCGCCGTCGGTCTGCGCTGCGGCAAAGCCGGTGACCAGCAGCGCTGAAATGAAGAGAAAAGCGACTACTCGCATTCGTTCGTTCCTGCGTCAGACAACAGCGACTCATTATATCAGATGTGAATCAGCCCCTGATGGGTCTGTTATACTATTCCGCCATGACCACCTTACCCATGCGCTACTCGGTACTCGGCGTGAATATCAGCGCCGTCGAGCTGGATGACGCCGCCGATCTGATCGTCGAATATGCCCGCGCGCGGCAGCCGCTGGCGGTCTCGGCGCTGGCGGTTCACGGTGTGATGACAGGGCGCGACCCGGTGCAGCGCTATCGCCTCAATCATATGGACATCCTGACTGCCGACGGGCAGCCGGTGCGCTGGGCGCTGCGCCTGCTCTACGGCGTTCGGCTGGCGCGCCGTGTCTACGGGCCTGAGCTGACGCTGGCGCTGCTCCAGCGGTGCGAGGCGGCGGGCGTGAGCATCTATTTCTATGGCAGCACGCCGCAAACGCTGGCAAAGCTGACCGACGCCGTGCAGCAGCGATTCCCCGCGCTGCGCCTGGCGGGCTGCGAGCCGTCCCGGTTTCGCACGCTGACCCGTGCCGAAACGGATGCGCTGGTCAAACGTATACAGGACAGCGGCGCTGGAATCGTATGCTGTGGGCTGGGCTGCCCACGTCAGGAAATCTGGGCGTTTGAACTGCGCGACGCCCTCGGCGTGCCGATCCTGGCGGTGGGGGCAGCGTTCGATTTTCTGGGCGGCAGCAAGGCGCAGGCCCCGCGCTGGATGCAGGATCGCGGTCTGGAATGGCTGTTCCGGCTGCTGCATGAGCCGCGCCGATTGTGGCGGCGCTACCTGCTGCTCAACCCGGCGTATCTGCTGTACCTGGCGGCGCAGAAAGTGGGCTGGAAGCCGGATACCGAGGGCTGCCCCCCTTCGGAACCGATGCACTGGGGCTGAAGACTGTTCACAGGGCAGCATGCCTGCATCATGACGCATGTGTCCCGGCTGCCCGCCTGACATGCCGGTGCGCGCCCTGCGTTTATAAAGGTTTTACACGGGCGGCTGTCAGATCTGCGCTATACTGATGGCACGATCGGGCTGATCGCCTGATCCCTGAAACACGAATTTGAGCGAGAGCATAAAAGGTTCAGTGTGACCACACCACCGGACATCCCTGAGAAAGAAATACGCATGCGGTGCGCGGGGATCATCTCCGCCGCAGCGGACGAAGCGCGCCGTCTCGGTCACAACTACGTCGGCGTCGAACATCTCTTCATCGCCGCAACCAAAGTCGAGGACGGTCCGATCTCGATGCTGCTGCGCCAGGCGGGCTTCAAGCCGCGCGAGGTGCGTCATGAGATCCGCAAGGAGATCGGCACAGGCGAGGGCAGTGTTTCCGACGTGCTGCCGCTGACGCCACGCGCCGGTATGGTGCTCTCGCTGGCGATCTTCTCTGCCGAGCGCGATGATGCCGAGGAGATCGAGGAAAAACACCTGCTCCAGGCGATCTTTGACGAGGGTGAGAGCATCCCCCTGCGCAAGCTGGCAGAGATGGGCTTCGATGTCAACCAGTGGTATCACCTGCATATGGCCGCCGAGATGGAACAATCTGCCGATGCGCCGATCAGCGATGACCTGCTCTTCAATTCGGACGAGCTGGAAGATTTCAACTCAGACGAGCTGCTGCCCTTCTCCTCACCATTTGAATCGCGCGAGCCTGCCCGCGAACGCGAGCGCAAGGAAAATAACCGCACGCCCACCCCGCTGCTGGACAAGTACGGGCGCGACCTGACAGCACAGGCTGCCAGCGGCAAGATCACGGCGGCGCTGGCGCGTGAAGCCGAGATCCGTGCCGTGGCGCGCACACTGGCGCGCAGCAAGAAGAACAACCCGCTGCTGCTGGGGGATGCGGGCGTCGGCAAGACGGCGGTCGTCGAAGGGCTGGCATACGCCATCCACGCCGGGACGGCCCCGAAATCGCTGCTCAACCGCCGCATCGTGCAGATCGAGATCGGCACGCTGGTTGCCGGGACGAGCCTGCGCGGACAGTTCGAGGAACGCCTGATCGGCATCCTCGACGAGGCGCGTCATGCCGGCAATGTCATCCTGTTCATCGACGAGATCCATACCATCGTCGGCGCGGGCGACACGATCGACAGCAACCTCGATGCTGCCAACATCCTGAAACCGGCGCTGGCGCGCGGCGAGATCGTGTGCATCGGCGCAACGACGCACGAGGAATACCGCAAGGCCATTGCGCAGGACCCGGCGCTCGATCGCCGCTTCCGCCCGATCGACATCGAAGAGCCGAACGAGGCGGACGCCCTGACGATCCTCGCCGGACAGCAGAAGCGGCTGGAGACCCATCACAGCGTGATCATCCGCCCGGAAGCGCTCGACGCCGCCATCCGCCTGTCAGTACGCTACATGCCGGAGCGCCGCCTGCCCGATAAAGCCATCGACCTGCTCGATGAAGCCTGCGCCCGCGTCGTCATCCGCACGCTCTCGCCCGATGAGGAAGAGCAGCCAGGACCGGTCGAAGTCACTGTGGAGAGCGTCGCCGCCGTGCTGAGCGACTGGACAGGCATCCCCGTCAGTGATCTGACCCGTGATGAGAAGCGCCGCCTCGCCGAGCTGGAAAAAACCCTGTTTGCCCGTGTGATCGGCCAGGATGAGGCTGTGCGGGCGGTCGCCAGCGCGATCAAGACGGCGCGCGCCGGGCTGGGCGATCCGCACCGCCCGATCGGCGTCTTTCTGTTCCTGGGACCATCTGGCGTGGGCAAGACGGAACTGGCCCGCGCGCTGGCGAACTACCTGTTCGGCAGCGATGACGCCATGATCCGGCTCGATATGAGCGAGTTCCACGACTCGCACACCGTCGCTCGCCTGATCGGCGCGCCGCCCGGCTACAAGGACAATCAGCGCGGCGGTCAGCTCACCGATGGGCTGCGCCGCCGTCCGTACAGCGTCGTCCTGCTCGACGAGGTGGAGAAAGCCGCGCCCGAAGTCTTCGACATCTTCCTGCAGGTGTTCGACGAGGGACGCCTAAGCGATGCGCACGGCGGCGTGGTCGATGCCCGACATGCCGTCTTCATCATGACGAGCAACATCGGCACAGAAGAGAGCGGCAAATCGCTCGGTTTCCTCGGCAAGGATCGCCAGCCGGATTACGCTGCCTACCTCAATCGCTACTTCCGTCCGGAGTTTCTCAACCGTCTGGACGATGTGGTCACGTTCCGCCCGCTGGACGAAGACGCGATGAGCCGCATCCTCGATCATCACCTGTCGGATCTGCACCAGCGGCTGAAGGATCAGCACCTGACGCTCGAACTCAGTGATGAAGCGCGCGCGCTGATCCTGGAGCGTGGGTACGATCCGATCAATGGGGCGCGCCCGCTGCGCCGCGCCATCGAGCGTATCCTGACGCGCCCGCTGAGCGCGCGCATCGTCGAGGATGCCTTCGATCCTGGCGATACGATTCTGGCAGTCGTGGAAGGCGATCATCTCGAATTCACCACCCGCCAGAATGATGACGCCGCCCCGCCGCCCAGCCCGACGCTCAGACTGCCACAAACCGGCGAACTGAAGGCAAAAGCGCCCGCCGGCGACTCGGCAGATGTCGGTCAGTAGCAGAGAGCAGATTCATACCAGAGCTTCTCAGAACCCTCTCACAGCGAGAGGGTTTTTTGCTGGTTCAGAGGGTATCTCTCAGTTAACCAGCGCCTGCGCCAGCGGATGATACAGAGGATCGTCCAGCAGGGCATTACGCATCTGCTCGGAGAGCGCCGCGTTGGCGCGGTCGAGGGCGTCCCGGCAGATCGGCAGCGCCTTGCGGAAAGCCGTCTGCGATGAGTCCTGCGCCGCAAACAGCATCAGCCCACGCATGAAAGGGATCATCGGGTCATCAGGGATGAGCTGCTCGGCAGCCGCATAGTCGTCGTCTGCCGCCTGGAACAGCCGCGCCTGCCGCCGGGCATCGGCGCGCTGAAGCAGCATCTGCGCGCGCTGACTGGTCAGCAGCGCCGAAGCGCCGCCTGCCTGCTCCAGCCGTACCAGATCATCCAGTCCGCGCCCGAATGCCGCTGCCGCCTCGTGGAAGCGCCGCAGCGAGACCAGCAGATCCCCCTGCCAGCGAAACCATATCCAGCGCGGATCGCGCTCAAGCACCTGCTCGACCAGCGCCAGCCCTTCTTCCGCCTGATGGAGCGCCTGCAACAACCTCAGCCGACGCTCGATCAGCGCGTCATCCTCCGGCTGGAGCGCCAGCGCGCGCCGCACCGCCGCGTCAGCGCCTGCCAGATCGCCCGCGCCTTCCAGCAGGATCGCCCGCTGAACATGATCATCGCGGCCGGGCGCGGTCAGCGCGTCGAGGTCCGCCAGCGCCAGCGTGATCGACTCCGGATCGCGCAGGCGGGCGCGCACGGCGATCCGTGTACGGCGGGCAGCGTCATCCCCCGGTTCATCGTCGAGATGCTGCGTCAGCGCCGCCAGAGCTTCGTACAGTTCGCCCGCGCGGATATAGGCATCCGCCAGATCGAGGTGCGTGCGCGCCATCAGCCGAGCAGACTCCGCACGCCGTCGGCAGCGCCGCCGCGCGGCACGACGATCTCATGCCCGTCCGCCAGCCGCTTGAGCCGAACCTCACCGCGAGCCATCTCGTCCTCGCCGAGCAGTGCCACAACCGGGATCGCCTTTTTATCCGCCAGGGCAAGCTGTTTGCCAAGCGCCTTGTCCTGCAGGTAGAGTTCGACGTTGATCCCCGCGCCGCGAAGTTCCGCCGCCAGACCGGTAGACGCCGCCCGCGTCGCTTCGCCGAAAACGGCGACGAAGACCTGCGCAACCGAACCGCCCAGCGTCGGGGGATAGAGGTTGAGAATGTCCATCAGATCGATGATGCGCTCGATGCCGAATGCCATGCCCGTCGTCGGCAGGCTCTCGCCACGGAAAAGCCCGACGAGATCATCATAACGCCCGCCGCCCTGAACACTGCCCAGGTTCGGCTCGGTGATGACCGTCTCGGTGATGGGCCCCGTGTAATAGCCGAGACCGCGCACCATCGTCAGGTCGAAATCGGTGAACGCCTCCGGCACATTGGCCGCGGCAAGAAAGGCGTCCAGCTCACGCAGTTCGCGGATGGCTTCCTGCGCGATCGGGATACTGCCGAGCGCATCGTCGAGATAGTCCAGTTTTTCGCCGCGTGGCAGGGACACGGTGATCAGCGCCATGACGCGATCGACCACCTCCTGCGGCAAGCCGCGCCGGATCAGCTCCTCGCGAACGCCGTCCGCGCCCACTTTGTCGAATTTGTCGATGCTGCGATAAAGCTCTGCCAGCAGCGCGCCGTCCACACCGGCAAACTGACCGATGCCGGTGAGCAGCTTGCGATTGTTGATCTTGACCGTAAACTGCGTGAAGCCGAGTCGTCTCAGAGTCGTGACGATCACGCCGATGATCTCGGCATCCGCGTTCATGCCGCCCACGCCGACGATATCGGCGTCGCACTGGTAGAACTCACGGTAGCGCCCGCGCTGAGGACGCTCGGCACGCCAGACAGGGGAAAGCTGGTAGCGCTTGAACGGCAGCGCGATCTCGTTAGGATACTGCCCAACGACGCGCGCCAGCGGCACAGTCAGATCGTAGCGCAGGGCAAGCTCTTCCTTGCCGCCCGGATGCTGCGCGTTGAAGATCAGCTTTTCGGCGTCCTCGCCATATTTGCCCATCAGCGTTTCGCGCAGTTCAAGCACAGGGGTTTGCAGCGGCTCGAAGCCGTAAAGATGGAAGACCTCGCGCACGACGCCGAAAACGTACTCGCGCCGGATCATCTCCTGCGGCAGGAAATCGCGCATTCCCTTCGGCAGGCGGGGTTCGATTTTGGGTTTGGGCATCGGTTCGGTCACTCCTCGATCATGGCGTGTGATGCAGCGTCGGATGGGCAAAAAAAGAGCGCAGATCAGCGTCCGCGCTCCGAGAGAAGCAGTCGGGCGGTGATCAGCGCTTGAGATGGGCGGCGTGATGATTGTTGATCGTCATGCCACACAGTATATAGAGTCGTGAAAACAGGTGCAATAGCGAAGCTGTGGACGGACGAAGCCCCCATCCTCCACGCTCAGACACCGGGCTGAGCTGCCTCCGGGCTGGCTTCGATGGCGATGGCTTCCGGCGTCAGCGGGTTCTCGACCACCGGCTTTGAGCCATAACGGTAGGCGAACACCTTTGTAAACTCTGCGCCGAGCAGAAAGATCTGTGCCGAATAGAACACCCATACCAGGATGACCACCAGCGATCCTGCTGCGCCGTATGCCGATGCAATATCGCTGTGACCGAGATACGCGCCGATGGCAAACTGACCGAGCAAAAACAGCAGCGCCGTCACGAATGCCCCAACCCCCACATCGCGCCAGGTGATGCGCACAGCGGGCAGATACTTGTAGATGACAGCAAACAGCGCGGTGATGACGACCAGCGACAGCAGCCCATTGAGGATGAGGATGACGACGCCGACTTCCGGAAGGGCGAACATTTCGCCCAGGTAGACGGTCAGCCCCGCCAGCAGCGCATTAACCGCCAGCGAAACCAGCAGCAGGAAACCGATCCCCAGCACCACCGAAAATGACAGCACCCGCGAGCGGATCAGCCCGATGATGCCGTTGCGCACCTGCGGCTGCGCTTTCCAGATCGTGTTGAGCGAATCCTCAAGCTGAACGAACACCCCCGTCGCGCCGAAGACCAGGACGATCACGCCGATGATCGTGGGCAGCAGACCTGAACCCGTTGTCTCTGTAGCGCGGATCATCTCGCTGAGCGTCTGCGCCACCCCATCCCCCGCCAGGCTGCCCACCTGCCGCACGATGCGCTCTTCCACCACCTGCGAGCTGAAGACCTGCCCGGCGAGCCGGATCACCAGCACCAGCAGCGGCGCTACAGAAAAGAGGGTGAAATAAGAAAGCGCGGCCGCCAGACGGCTCGCCTTGTCCGCCTGCCACTCGCGAAAGGTCTCTGCTATCAGGGATCCGATCTCTCGCAGATTCATCGCTGTCTACTCCTGCGCGCCCGCGCGCGCCATACGTTTATTACAGAAGCCGATCATCATGCTGCCAGTATGCGGGCAAAGGCTGGTCATGAAATGACCCGACTGACCTATTTCGATCTGTATCAGGTGTCTCATGACCGGCGCGGCGTCCACAGTTAAGGTGAAGGTATCTGCTGGCAAGTTGTTTGAGGAGTAATGGGAATGCTCATTAAAAATGGCGCTCAGGTGTTCACTGCAAACAGCGATGTGGTCGGACGGATCGATCGTGTCGTGATCGACCCGCGCACAGATGAGATCACGCATCTGGTGGTTCGGCAGGGTTTCCTGTTCACGGAAGACAAGGTGCTGCCGATGAACATGGTCGCCTCGGCTGACGAGTCGGTCGTCATGCTCAAGCCGAATATCGAGAATCTGGATGGGCTGCCGCCGTTTGAGGAAACGAAGTATATCCCGCGGCACGAGGCAGATGACCCGAACGATGTCCCCCCGATCTACGGATACGCGCCGTATGGAGCTGGCGCGATGCCCGCCTACACAGGCTGGATCGCGGCCACACCGTATGTCACGCCGGATCATGTGGAGCGTGTCGAGCAGAACATCCCGGATCGCACGTCGGTGCTCAACAGCGGGGCGCGCGTGATCAGCCATGATGATCAGCATGTCGGCGAAGTCGAAAGCCTGTTCGTTGACCCGCGCACCAACCAGGCGACGCATTTCATCATTTCGCAGGGGCTGCTGTTCCGCAACCGCAAGATCGTGCCTGCGACATGGATCCGCGTGATCGCCGAAAACGAGGTCTTCCTGGGTGTGGACGCCGCCACGCTCGAAGGGCTGCCTGATTATCAGCCGGTGTAAGCGACAGGATTAACCTGCCAACCACCCCTTTTGACGAGAAAGCCCTCTCCATGTGAGAGGGCTTGATGCTGTGCGCCGCGTCACGCGCCGCAGGGCGGAATGATGGATGAGAAGTCATCTGCCGGGCGGGCGCGCAGGGTGAGCGGCAGATCGAACGTCTCCTGCCCACGAATGATGCGCAGGATCACTTCATCGCCCGGTCGCGAATTCACGACCAGATAGGTCATCAGCTCGTCCATCGTGCCGACCGGCGTATCGTTGATCGCCACGATGATATCGCCGCCTGCGCACACTTCACGCCCACGAATCAGCACTGAGCGCGTGCCGCCGCGCAAGCCCGCTTCCGCCGCCGGAGAATTGGTCGAAACGCCGTCCACCAGCACCCCCTGCGTCACAGGCAGATTGAGCGGTTCTGCCAGCCCGGCGACGCCAAAGCCGCCTTCCGTACTGATCGACGAAATCCCCATCCATGCGTAATCGACCTGTCCGTTCTCGATGATTTCCGGCACGACGCGCATGACTGTCGCCGAGGGAACGGCAAACCCGACACCCTCAAAAATGCCGCTGACGCTGCGAATGGCGGTGTTGACGCCGATCACATGCCCGGCGGAATTGAGGAGCGGACCACCGCTGTTGCCGGGGTTGATATCCGCATCGACCTGGATGATATTGGGATTGCTGAAGCCGCCGATCGTGCTGCGGATCAGCTCTGCGGAGGGCAGTTGACGCCCCAACGCGCTGATGATACCCACGGTCATCGAGCTGGCAAGACCGAACGGATTGCCAATGGCGACAGCGCGCTGCCCGACGCGCAGCGCCGACGAATCGGCAAACGTGACCGGATACAGCCGCTCCGGCGGAACATCGACGCGCAGCACCGCCAGATCGCTGTACACGTCATAGCCGATGACAGCGGCATCGGCAACGTAGCCATCGTGGAACGTCACCCGGACAGTGCGCGCATCATTGACGACGTGCGCATTGGTGATGATGTGTCCCTGATCGCTGTAGACGAAGCCCGATCCGCTTGCCGTGCTGTCTCTCAGCGAAAGCGTTGCCTGCGGCTGGTTGACCGTGACATCGACATTGACAACGGAGGGGACGAGGCGGGCATAGAGGTTCTGGAGCAGCAGATACTCTGCATCGGCCGCCTCAATATAGGCATCCGGGATCGGCGTCGGCAGCGGCGGCTGAAACACCGCGTTCAGATCCTGCGCAAGCTGCGCAACCGGTGTGCTGGGCACGGCGCGCTGCGGCGTAGGGGCCGTCACCCTGATGCCAGAACATCCGGCAGCCGCCAGCGCGATCAGCAGCAGAAAACCGGCACGGGACAGTAAGGCACGAACCATGACGATACACTTCCTCTTCTTCAACCTGCCTTTAGTCTAAACCAGATCGAACGGTTGCGAAGTCCCGGCTCACCAGCGTCTCATCAGCCTGCGACGATTCGCACCGATTCCCACATCGATTAAGAGAAAAATCTGGCATGATTTGGGAAAATATCCCCAATATATCCCTTATTTATCCAAATTGATCGATCGGATCAATTACGATCTTTATTTCAATGTTCAAAAGCTGTTCATAACCCTGTTCAAAAGCTGTAGAAAACGGGGAAAAAGCTGTTCAAAAGCCTGTTCACAACCCTGTCGAAAACTTCGAACATGGCGATCTGTTCACGTCCTTGAACATCGTATATCCCAAAATGTCGAGCAGTTTGAACAGCCTGCTGTTGACAGATTTTCGGACTTCTGTTCTATATATCACAGACTCTTGGTATACATTTGTGGAAAAAGGGATTTGGCAGGGTTAAATCTGCGAAAAACGCCGTTACCCAAATCTTTTCGACACTATCGACAGCGCCTACGGTTACAACGACTAAAAAGATCATCAGAAAAACGTTCATACCCTTTTCAGACTTCTTCATTCAAGCCCGTGTGCAGAATCACCGGGTGAGTGCTACACTGTAACTGAGATTAACGTGGGATATTTGTGATGGGACTTCTGCCTGAATGCCGCCCCAGAATACTGCTGTAGAGCAGATCGAACAGCTTGAACGCCGCGTTAAGATCCTGACGCGGCTTTCCGAAACCAGCGCTGTACTCAATTCGACGCTCAAGCTCAAACCACTGCTCAGCACGATCATGGATACGGCTGCCGATATTGTCGATGCGGAAGGCGCATCAGTGCTGCTGTGGGATGCCAAGCAGCAGGAACTGCGCTTTGCCGCCACGACGACCGGCGAGGGCACGAGCCTGATCGGCAAACTCGTTCCACTGGAGGGCAGTATTGCCGGCACGGTCATGCGCGAGAACCGCATCATCGAGGTCTCGAACGTTGAGCAGGATCCGCGCCATTACAGCAAGATCGACAAAGCCACGCAGTTCGTCACGCGATCGATCCTGGCGATTCCGATGCGCTCCAAGAACCGCGTGATCGGTGTGCTGGAGGCGATCAACAAACGGCAGCTTCCCTGGACAGAGGAGGACAAAGCCTATCTCTCGACGCTGGCTTCACAGGCGGCGGTGGCGATCGAGGGGGCACAGTTGGTCGCTGCGCTTCAGAAAGCCAATGACGAGCTGAGCCATCTTGACAAGATGAAGAGCGACTTCATCGCCATCACCAGCCATGAACTGCGCACGCCGCTGGGGGTCATCCTCGGCTATGCGACCTTCCTCCAGGAAGCGCAGGATGAAGAAGTGCGCGGGCTGGCGCAGAAAGTTGTCAACAGCGCGCTTCAGCTCCGGCGCATCATCGAAGATCTGACCAATCTGCGCTACCTCGAACAGAAAACCGCCGAGCTGGTGCTGGAAGATGTGGATCTGCATGATTTCATCCAGCAGGCGCTGCGTGAGGTCCGGGAACTTGCCGAGGCGAAGAGCCATACCATCACCTACAATCCGGCGGCGCTGGGGACACGGGTCAGGATCGATACCAGCCGAATGGGAATGGCGCTGGTCAATGTGCTGATCAATGCCGTGCGCTTCACGCCGGACAAGGGGCGGATCACCATCGATATCGAGGTCAAGCCGCGTGAAGCCTGGGTGCGGGTGACGGATAATGGGATTGGCATCCAGCGCGAAGATCTGGATCGCATTTTTGAGCGTTTTGTGCAGGTTGAGGATCACATGACGCGCAAGCAGGGCGGGATGGGCATCGGCCTGAGCATTGCGCGCGCGCTGGTTGAGGCGCACGGCGGTCGTGTGTGGGCATCCAGCCCTGGACTGAACGAAGGCTCAACGTTCACGATCACCATGCCGCTGGCATAATGACGGGGTAAAAGGTGAAGTTTATTTTTTGAAGAAAGGTGAATCCTCATGGGACTTCAGTTTACATGGCTAGGCCATTCTGCCTTTCAGATGCACATTGATGAACATGAAGTACTCTTTGATCCCTTTCTGACGGGCAACCCACTGGCATCTGCGCATCCAGACTCACTCAATCCTGAACTCATTTTCCTTTCGCATGCGCATGGCGATCACCTCGGCGATACTGTCGCGATCGCCCAGCGCACTGGCTGCGGCGTCATCAGCAATGCCGAGATCAGCTACTGGCTCAAGGCGCATGGCGTTCAGCATGCGCATGGGCAGAATACCGGCGGCAGCGCCGATTACGACTTCCTGACCTGCAAGCTGACCATCGCCTTCCACAGCTCATCGTTTCCAGATGGCGCATATGGCGGCAGTCCAAACGGCTTCATCATCACGGCGAAAGAGAGCGGCAAGCGGGTCTATTTTGCGGGAGATACGGCGCTGTTTTCCGATATGGCGCTGATCGGTGAGGAACGCATCGATCTGGCGTTCATCCCGATTGGAGACTATTTCACGATGGGGATTGCCGACTCGATCCGCGCGATCAAGTATATCCAGCCGCGCTACGTCGTCCCGATGCACTACAACACCTTCCCGCTGATCGCGCAGAGCGCGGTTGAATGGGCGAACCGCGTCAGCAACGAGACGAATGCCCAGCCGATCGTGCTTGATCCCGGCGGCTCATTCATCGTGCGGGACTGATTCGACAGTTCAGGCGTCGTCCGGGCGGGCTTTGTCTCGCAGCGGATCCTCGCCCTCATGGGGAAAGCTGACAGCGGGGATGATGCCGGTTGCGGCGTTCAGATCTTCGGCGTCAGTCCTGAACTGCGGCGGTTCCTCTGCGCGAAGCTGATCCGGCTCAAAACGCGGCATCGTGCCGGTGCGGCTGAGCGAGCGTTCGGGTTTTTCTGGCGGAGTCATCATCAGAAATCCTGTTTCATCTTCACAGTCGATCTTCAGGCACGCGCCAAACCAGGCACACTGCCGACCTGCTGCGCAATCCAGCCGATGGGCAGGTCAGGGAACTGCACCTGCCACCACGTGATGCCATCCTGCGTTGCCGGCCCTGAGATCACTGTTCCTATCAGATTATACGGCACAAAGCCCACGATCGTACTGCCCAGACCGGGTTGATCGCGCAGATTAAGCCCATCCGGGAAGACGACGCGCACCGGATCGCCGGTCTCAAAGATCGCCCCGATCGGCGCAAAACTGCCATCGTTCCCCTCAGCAGGGCTGGCGGGCGGCGCAGTCGCGATCGCATCTGTGCTGGGTGGCAGATTGCCCGTCACCCACTCGACCGCCAGCGCATTGGCGACCTGCGGCGTGATCTCCAGCGACGTGCCGTTAGTGCGCGCCACAAAATAACGCAGCGCACCGGCTTCTCTTGTCACCACCAGCACGGCACGGCGATCTGGCGACCAGTCCACCCGAACCGGCGGCGCATTTCCCAGCGGCGCTGTCAGCGCGATCGCCCCGCCGCCACGCACGACGTACAGCGCCTGCGCGCTGCCTCGCCCATTGGGGGAACCCAGCATGTACAGCTCGCCATTGAGCGCTTCGACCGCGTTCTGCACCCACAGTCCGTTGATCGCGGCGTCATACAGCACCGTCTCTTCCGGGCTGCCCGGCGTGATGCGGAAAATGCCAACGCGCCCGGTACTCGATCCACCGCTGCCGATCACGGTATTGCTCAGCCCCCACGTGGCGTAATCGTAGCGATAGGTCTGGCGGCGCGTCGAAGCGTAGTTCGGATCGCCAGTCGGCTCGACGATCTGGAAGGCGGCACGGTTCTCATCCGGCAGGAAGACGCTGACCAGGATCGCCGAACTGCTGAAGTTCCACTCGAATCCGATCGTCCGCAGCCGCCACGGCTCTCCGCCCGGATCGACCAGCCCGCAGCCGGGTTCTGGCGGGCAGTCGTGGATCAACTGGACGGCTGCCCCGCCCGCCGGGTTATACAGCCAGACGCCGTCATTGGCGCTGTCGTTGCTGCTCGATCCGTCGCTTTCTGTATCGACGGTGAACGCCAGATAGCGCCCGTCTGGCGACCACGCCACCTGACCGACGGCGGCGTTGTTCTCTTCCGGGCTGGAGGGCGCGAACTCGGAAAACGGCGAGGTGCTCAGGCGGAAGCCGCCCTCAAAGGCATTAGGGCTGATAAAGAGTGAACCACTGCGATCAACGCGGGCATACGCTCCGGTTGCCGGGTTGACGGAAAAGCGCACCGCCCCGCCCGGCAGCGAGAAACCGACGCCATCCACGCCGAGCGCGCCGGTGGACAAGGCAAACGAACGCATGCTGAAATCGAACGTGGCGAAATTCGGCGGCGCGGTCGGCACGACGAACTGAAGCGTGAGCGCGGTTGGCTCCAGGGTCGGCGCGCTGGGGATGCTGGTCGGCGTTGCATCGCCAAATTCGGGCGTGGCTTCATCGATCGGCGGCGTCAGCGAAGGGATGATCAGGAGGTCACCTCCCGGCGTCGCCGTGATGAAAGTGGGCGTGACATCGAGCGTCGGGAAATCGGTTGGCACGGCGAAGGTGGGCAGATCAGTCGGCGGCTGCGGCGTCACGAAGAGCGTCGCGGTCGGTCTTGCAAACGAGGTCAGCGTCAGCGCCGCGCTGATGTACGTCATGGTCGGGAAGAGATCTGATGTGGCGGTCGGCAGCACGGCGGCGGCGATGGCGGTCGGCGTGAGGCTGGGCGTGGGCGTTTCGGTAAAGGTTGCCGTCGCGCCGATGGTCGGCAGCGGAGTCGGCGTTGGCGGCGGCGTCTCGGTGAAGGTCGCGCTCGGCGTGAACGTCTCGGTGGGGGTGAGCGTGAACGTCGGCGAGGGCGTCAGTGTTTCCGTCGGCGTCTCGGTCTCTGTCGGCGTGTGCGTTGGCGTGCTGGATGGCTCGCTCGTCGCTGTGTCTGTGGGCGAAGGCGTTTCGGTCGGTGTCAGTGTCTCGGTCGGCGTAGAAGTCGCAGTCGCGGTCGCTGTATCAGTGTCGGTGGGCGTTGCTGTCGGCGTTTCTGTTGGGGTCGGCGTGTCCGACGGTGTATGCGTCGCCGTGAACGTACCGGTATAGGTGTCGCTCGGTGTGAGGGTGAAGGTAGGCGTTTCCGTCGGGCTGGGCGTCACGGTGAACGTCTCGGTCGGCGTGGGCGAAAAAGTCGGCGTCGGCGTGTGAGTCAGCGTATCGGTTGGCGTGAACGTTTCGCTGGGCGTGTATGTGAATGTCAGCGTCGCGCTGGGGATGGGCGTATCCGTCGGTGTCGGCGTGAAGGTCTCTGTAGCGGTCAGCGTTGCAGTGGGTGACGGCGTGATCGTCGCCGTCTCCGTTGGTGTGGGTGTGCGCGTATCCGTTGCAGTTGCCGTCAACACAGGCGTTTCGGTTGGGGTGCGCGTCGGCGCAACGGTCGGGGTGACGGGTGGAACATCCAGGTTGCACGCAGACAGCAGAATCAGCGCCAGCCAGCCAAAGCGAGCCAGCCGGCGCTGAAAGAGTCGTGAGGTTATCCGCCGCGCGTTCATAAACGTCATTATAACCGTTCACCGGATGCCGCCGAACGACGGCACTCCGGCGGCAAGCTGACGGCTGGCAGATGCTCTCATGTATTGAGCAGGCGTCCGTCGCGGACTTCCAGTACGACGGCTCCCTGTGCGGCCAGCTTCTCGACGAAACGCCGGTCATGCGCGGACGCGATCACCGCGCCGGGGAAGGCGATCAGCGCATCCTCCAGGCTTTCCAGCACGTCAAAGCTGACATCGTTGGTCGGTTCATCCAGCACCAGCACGTTGGCGCGGGCAGCGATCAGCCGGGCGATCTGGAGCTTGCGTTCCTGTCCGGCGCTCAGATCGCCGACGCGCACGCCGAAATCCTCATAGCGGAACAAGCCGCTTTTGATGAGTGTCGCCTTTAACTGCTGATCGCTCTCCGGCAGTCCGTCACGGTAGGCTTCGAACAGCGTCAGATGCGGGCTGAGCGTGCCGCGATCCTGCGCCAGCCAGCCGAGCCGTGCCCCGGCGTGAACATCGATCGTGCCGGAGTCGGGCGTCTCGATGCCGAGGATCAGCCTGAGCAGTGTCGTCTTGCCCGCGCCGTTCTCGCCGATCAGGATGATCCGGCTGTCTGCGGCGACGCTCAGCGACACCTCATCGAGGATGACGCGGTTGTTGTATCGTTTGCTGACGCGCTCAACGACGATGGGCAGACGGCTTTTCCAGCCGGCAGGGTCGAGATTGCCCCTGAAGCGCAGCGGCTCCGGTGGCTGCGGGATCAGATTGGCTTCCAGCCGCCTGAGCTTCTCTTCCGCCAGCCGAATGCGCTTCGAAACGGTCGCGTCGTGCGTCTGCTGCTTGATATGGATGACGAACTTGTCATTGTCGGTGTGCGCACGGTAGTTGTTATTGCGGCGCGCGCCTTCCTTGATCTCGTATTTCAACTGACGGATCTCGTCCTGCTGGCGCTGCCAGTCGGCTTCCCACTTACGCCGCTCGGTGACCTTGGCGGCGGCATACACATCATAGCTGCCGTTGTAGCGCTTCGTCCGGCGTGTATGTTCGTCGATCTCGACGATCACTGTCACGACGCGGTTGAGAAAAGCACGATCGTGCGAGACGACCATCAGCGTCCCGCGATAAGCCGCCAGCCAGCTTTCCAGCCATGCCAGCGTCTTCTGATCGAGATGATTGGTCGGCTCGTCCATCAAGAGCAGATCAGGCGCAGACAGCAGCAGCAGCGCCAGCGCGGCGCGCGCGCGTTCGCCACCCGAAAGCGAGATCAGCGGGCGTTCCCAGCCGATCGCGCCGATGCCCAGCCCGTCAAGGATCGCTTCGGCGCGCTGATCGAGATCATAACCGCCGATTCGCTCGAAGCGGTCTGAGGCGTCGCCGTAAGCGCTCATGATGGCGGCCAGCGCCTCACCTGCCGCCGACGCCATCTGCGTTTCGAGTTCGCGCAGCCGCATTTCGAGCGCGCGGGCTTCTGCCAGCGTTTCATCGACGAGATCGCGCAGGGTGCGGTTATCCTCGGTACGGACGGTCTGCTGAAGGTAGCCCGCCGTCAGCGACGGGTTGAGAGACACTTCGCCGCCATCCGGCGCGATCTCGCCTGCGATGATTTTAAGCAGGGTCGATTTGCCAACGCCGTTCGCTCCGACGATGCCCATGCGCTCGCCGGCATTGACGATCAGCGAAACGTCATCGAGAACGGTG
>SZPD01000460.1 GCA_030263515.1 Anaerolineae bacterium CFX9
ATCGATGCAGCACTCACCTCCACGCTTTGATCGATAGTCAGCGGAGGCTGTTCGACGCGGGAAATCACATCGCCTTCCAGCAGAGTCACCGTCATCTGCGCGCCGCCGCAGATCTCCGCGGCAGCATGGTAAGGGCCGGGACCTTCCAGGAAAAAAACCTGTGTTGGTGCGACAGGTGTGTACAACAGACCGACCGATTCCACTTCTTCCCCGCCGGCATTTGTGACGACTGTCACGACATCGATCAGATCTTCGAGGGGTACTTGGCAGTTGGCAGGAAGGTGCGTTCCCTCCCAGCGGAGGCTCACCGTCTGCCCTTCTGCTGCGTCCAGCAGGAACTGAGTGCGCAGGCGGATTCGCTCAAGCGAATCCCCTATCTGCAGCATGGGCAGAGCAGCTTCCGATTGGGCGAAGCTGCTCAGGGGTAGAAGAAGCACGAGACATACAAAAACGATGGCAAGGGTGCAACTGTGAGCGGCACGTTTCATCGAGTTCTCCTGAGCGATTGGACAATCCGGCAGGGCTGATCTACACAGGCCTGCCGGATTGTTGCTGTCCGTGCAGCTTTACGGCGTCACGACAGGTACGGCTGCGCAGGTATCGGGCGCACGCACTACGTCGCTGCGCACCCATGCGCCATCCGTCAGCCGGTACCAAGTCATGCCATCACCTCCAGGAGCCTGCCCATCCACCTCAGCGGTTTGCCCGGCTGTCAGTGAACCGGCGCGGTCGAAGTTCGTGCCCGGCCCACGGCGCAGATTGACCTGATTCGGGGCGCTGATGGTGCATGTGGCTACCGCAGGCATAGTGCCAGCAGTCTGCTCGCCACCTGGCGCAGCCGCTTCCTGCGCAGGAGCGCTGTCTGCTGAGACGCCCCACACCACAACTCCCCCTGAGTCACCCCCAGATACCAGGACTCTCCCATCCGGGCTGAAGGCAACGCTGTTTATGCCTCCACCGGCGGCCGGCGGCAGAGTGTTCAGGCTGGCTCCGGTGCTGGCGTTCCACAAGCGGATTGCAACTGAGTCGCTGGAGGCGATGATCTGACCATCCGGGCTGAACGCCACACTGGATACCTGACCCTCATGACCATCCAGCAGCGGGCGGTTATCGACATCCAGATTCCAGACCCAGACTGCCGAATGGCTGCCCCCGTAAATCAGCGCTGAGCCATCCGGGCGGAAGGCCAGGCTGGTGATCTCGCTGACCTCAGTTTCAAGAACCGCCTGAACCGTTCTCGACCCCATGTTCCACAAGCGAATCGTACTGCCGCCCCCCGCGGCCAGCAGTGAGCCATCCGGGCTGAATGCGACGCTCGCCACTGGCGTCGGCTGAGCGGCATCCACCAGCACGACCTCATCGCCGCGTGATATCAGATCCCACAGCCGAACCTCACCATCAAGCGAGCCGGATGCCACCAGAAACTGATGAAATGCGACGCTTTCGACAGCCGTGTTGTGCATCTGCATCGGGCTGGTTCCTCCGTCGGGCGGTGAATTCCATCCCCGCACCTCGCCGCTCCCGGAGCCGATCGCGAGGTTGAAGCCGCTGGTGGAAAACGCGATGCTGGTTGCACCCCCACGGTTTCGCGTCAAGGTTCCCTGCTGTTCGCCGGTCACCGTGCTGAACAGCCAGACATCGCCCGTCTGTGTGCCTGCTGCAAGCTGCCCCTGTTCCGTATTGAAGGCCACGCTCAGAACAGGCACAGTGTCATCACCAAGTGTCGTGATCTGAGTCATCTGGGCGGCGTTGGTCACCGAGATCAGCGCGAGACCCTCAAATGCAGGCCGGCAAACCCGCGGCTCCGCATCGCCAAAACGGATCGTCTCCATGATCGCCATGATTGTGGGACGGTAGGCTTCGACCTGACCGCTGGGGACATAACCGTATACGAGACCAAACATCCCATCGCAGAAATTCAGGATGGTGTGAAGCTGATCGATCCCGGCTGACTGAATGGCGGCATACCCAGCGATGATCAGGTTTTCTGGCGGGCTGAATCCCATTATTTCACGGGTGTCGTAGTCGAGGATTTCAGACAGGGTCACCTCCGCGCCATAATCACGGTAGTTGGCCTGGATAGTTACCTGATCCATTCTGAGAATGATCAGATTACGATCCTGCTCCACGGTCCATCCCTCCGGATAACGCATCGTGAACATGCCATCTTCGGAAGTATAGGTTTGCGTCAGGGCGTCTTGCGCGCTAAGCGCAGATGCAAAAGTGAAGAGCAGTACAAAGAAGATCACTTGAAACAGCGCATTTCTGCTGCGCATGATCAGCCTGCCTGGGCAACTAAACGGACGGGTATCCTGAAGACTCAGTCACGAGTATCAAGCGTTGGCCGCAAAATAGACACAGTCTCCAAGGCTTTTTGTGAAACAAAATATGACCCTTTGGCCCCTGTGTCTATCAGGATCGCATCATGTTTTTCACATTTCCATCAGAGCAGCAGACGGATCGTGCAGCACAAAAATCAGGTTTTGACCGGATGAGTGGTGCGCCTCGCAGAAGCGAATCGCGGCAGGCTGTGATTACTGCGGCATCCAGGCCGGGTTGCTGTCGAGCGCGCTGTC
>SZPD01000461.1 GCA_030263515.1 Anaerolineae bacterium CFX9
GCGCTGGTCGGCCCCAGCGGCGCGGGAAAGACGACGCTGACGTATCTCATCCCGCGTCTCTACGATCCCTCGCGCGGGCGCATCCTGCTCGACGGGCATGACCTGCGTGATGTGACGCTCGAATCGCTGTCTGCCGCCATCGGGATGGTCACGCAGGAAACGTATCTGTTCCACGATACGATCCGCACCAATCTGCTCTACTCGAAACTCGATGCATCCCAGAGCGAGATCGAAGCCGCCTGCCGCGCTGCCAATATCCACGATTTCATCGCGGATCTGCCCAACGGATATAACACAATCGTCGGCGAGCGCGGCTACCGCCTGAGCGGAGGCGAAAAGCAGCGGCTGGCCATCGCGCGCGTCATCCTCAAAAATCCACGCATCCTCGTCATGGATGAGGCGACCAGCCACCTCGACAGCCAGTCCGAGGCGCTCATCCAGCAGGCGCTGGAAACGATCATGCAAGGGCGCACCAGCATCGTCATCGCCCACCGACTGAGCACGATCCTCAAGGCAGATGTGATCCTGGTGATGGATCGCGGCAGGATCGTTGAGCGCGGCACACATACCGAGCTGCTCAGTCTTGGCGGGCTGTATGCGCATCTCTACGAAACGCAGTTCAGCGCCCAGCGCGAAGGCATGGCGTAAACATTCGATCCAGCCTCTGCTATAATGACGCCATTGATGACCGCAGGATACGACAATGGCTGATATTTACCTGATCGTCGGGCTGGGAAATCCGGGTCCCCGCTATGAGCGGACGCGCCACAACATCGGCTGGCAGACGCTGGATCGTCTGGCGCTCCGGCACGGGCTGACCTTCAGCAAGAACGAACATCATGCGCAGACTGCCAGCGGCACGATCGTCGGGCAGCGCGTCATCCTCGCCAAGCCACAGACATACATGAACCTGAGCGGAAACTCGGTTGCCCCGCTGGCGCATTACTACAAGATCACGCCGGACAGAATCCTGATCGTATGCGACGATCTCGATCTGCCGCTGGGAACGCTGCGGATTCGCAAAGGGGGCAGCAGCGGCGGACAGAACGGACTCAGGCATATCGTCGAGCGCCTCGGCACGCAGGAGATTCCGCGCATTCGGATCGGCATCAGCCGTCCGCCCGGACGAATGGACCCGGCAGACTGGGTGATGACTCCCTTCAAGGGCGATGATGAGATTCTGGCGGTGGAAATGCAGGATCGGGCGGTCCGGGCGATAGAAACCTGGCTGACAGAAGGGATCGAACTGGCGATGAGCCGTCATAATGGATCGGGTGAGGAACGCCGCAAAAAAGATGCCCCAAAACCTGCCGTGACTGAGCCAGACACCAGCCAGAGCCAGCCCTGATCCCTGCCCTCTCAACTCAGCGAACGGATTGACAAATCCATGCGGCTCACCGGAATTCTCGATGTCCTGCGCGATACGCAGACGTACCGCGCTGTGCTGCGCCAGCTCCGCGACTCAGGCGACTCGCTCTCTCTGGGTGTGCTGCGGGCGGCGCGGCCGTTTGTGCTGTCAGCGCTGGCGCGCGATTGGCCAGCGCCGATCATTTATGTCACGGCACGCATCGACCGTGCCTACAACGTCAGCGAGCAGATTCCGGTCTGGCTGGGCGGGATCAGCCCGGTTCACCGCTTCGCCGAACCCGCGCCCTTTTTCTACGAACGATCCGCCTGGGGCGATCAGGCGATCCGCAGCCGCATCGAGACGCTGGCGGCGCTGCTGCCTGAAGAAAGCGAACTGCGCCCGGTTCCGCCGATCATCATCACTTCGGCGCGTGCGCTGATGCAGCGCACCATGCCGATCCCCCAGTTTCGCGATCATACGCTGCGGCTTGCGCCGGGTCAGCGCTGGAAGCTTGATTCATTGATCGAGCGCTGGCTGGGGATGGGCTACGAGCCGGAAACGATCGTGGTCGAAGCCGGGACATTCACACGGCGCGGCGGCATCCTCGATATCTTCCCGCCTGCCATGGAATTTCCACTGCGTATCGAATTCTTCGACGATGAGATCGACAGTCTGCGCACCTTTGATCCCTCATCACAGCGCTCCGTAGGCCGCCTGAATCAGGCGGTGATCACGCCGGCACGAGAAGCGCTGCCCGCCCTGACCCCGCCCCTGGCGGCGCGTCTGGCGGGCTGGTTTGCACAGCTTCCCTCAGCGGACAGCGACATGACAGGGCCACAGGCAGATGCGGAAGCGCTGGCATCCGGCACAGCTTTCCCATTCATCGAGCATTATCTGCCCTATCTGTATGAGCAGCGGGTCAGCCTGCTGGATTATGCGCCCGCCGATGCGCTGATCGTGGTCGAGGATATGGGCGAGCTGCGGGATACGGTTCGCGGGCTGGAAGACGCGGCGCTCTCTGCGCGCAGCACCGGTCTGCTGGCTCCGGATCATCCGCAGCCCTACCTGGACTGGGAAACGCTGGAAACCGCTCTGGCTGAGCGCCGCGTCGTGACGATGGGCTTTGATGCCGAACATGACACGGAAGGCGCTCTGCAGGGCCTGCTTGCGCCGGAGAAACGCTTTGGCGGGCAGATCAAACAGTTCCTGAC
>SZPD01000462.1 GCA_030263515.1 Anaerolineae bacterium CFX9
GTGAACGTCTGTGACGGCGTATTCGTCGGGGTTGCGGTAGGCGGAACGGGTGTAAACGTCTCGGTTTCCGTCGGCGTGTTCGATGGCGTCCACGTCGATGTAGCGCTCGGCGTGAGCGTGAAGGTTTCTGTCGGTCGCGGCGTCGCTGTTGGTTCCGCAGTCTCGGTGAAAGTTTCTGTGGGGGCTGGTGTCTGCGCAGGCAGCGGCGTTTCGGACTCGGCAGGCACAGCAGCGATGAGTGTCGCGGCCTGTGCTGCTGAAGCCTGTGTCGCCAGGACAGCCAGCGCGGTTGCCTGAGCCGCGAACGTTGCCATCATGAGCTGCGGATCGGTGGTCTCCGTCGGCAGAAGCGGCGTTGGCGAAGCAGTTTCCGTCGGTCGAGATGTTGGTGTCTCTGTCGGAACCGCTGTCGGTTCTGGCGAGGCAATTGTCGGTGTGGATGCCGCTGCGCTCGCGGTCAGCAGAGTGACGATCTGGGTTGAGAGCGCGTCTCGATCTTCGGTCGGTTCCGGTGTGGTGGTCGGCTCAGCAGTCTCCGTCGGAACCGCTGTCGGCGGAATGGCTGTGGGTACATCCGTCTGCGCCAGTGTCGCTGCGGACTGCGTTTCAGTTGCCAGCGCGGCGACAGCGCTGCCCGTTACCGTAGGCGCAAGTGTAACCGCTCCCGGAGCCGGGCGGCTGGAAAGCGTCAGAACAATCCCAAAGATCAGCGCCAGCGCCAGCACTGCGATCGCGCCGATCGCAGCCAAAAATTCACCACCCAGATCTCGCCGCATTCAGACCTACCGTTCCAGTTCCGCGACTGCCGCAATCGGGATCGTAAAGCTGAACACCGAACCCACCCCTTCACGGGTATCCAGCCACACCTCGCCATCGTGCGCCTCAACCAGCGCCTTGGCAATCGCCAGCCCGACGCCAGTATCACCCAAACCCTGTACGAGCGGATTCTCGGCTTTGTACTTGCGCGCGAACACCCGCGGGATATCCTCCGGTGCGATGCCGCCGCCGCTGTCCTCAACGGAGATCAGCAGGCTTTCCGCTCTTGGAGTATGTCCATAGACTTCTTGTCCCTCCGCAACATGACGCGCAGAGACGTAGACATCACTCCCAGCGGGCGAAACCAGGTAGGCATTGGTGAGCAACTGCCCGATCACCTGCCCCATGGCATCACGGTCTGCGGAGACAGGCGGCGCGTCTTCCTCAAGACTGAGGTGGATCGACAAGCCCTTCTCACGCAGTTGAGGCGAAGCGCTGGTGATGGCGTCCTCAATCAGCTCGATCATGTCAATCGGGGATCTACTGAGCGTGAAGCGTCCTGCATCAAGGATGGAGATGCGGATCAGATCATCGAGCATACTTGCCAGTCGTGCTACGTTGGCATGAACACGCTGCATGAACTTCCGCTGCATTTCGCCCAGGATGCCGGCAGACTCGTTCAGAACCAGATCGACATAGCCGACGATCGAAGTCATCGGCGTGCGCAGTTCCTGGATCATGCCGAGGAACTGCTCAGGATCATCTGATCGATAGACGATCTGCGGCTGCGCCTGCCCGGCGCGCAGTTGCAGAATTTCCAGCCGGTCTTCCAGCGCCTCAATCGCAGAACGCGCCTCGTTCAGCTCACGTTCCAGCTCGGCGCGCTGCGTGGTAATCTCGTCGATCATGCGCGTCAGCGAGCCAACACCTTCATCGCCAAGCCGGGCAATACGATCGCGATCTCCCTCAAACCGCGCCAGAAGCTGCTCACGTTCCATTTCAAGCGCATGCTTTTCGGCCGTCAGGCGGTCGCGCTCACGTGCCAGCTCACTGCGTTCGTTGGCAAGCGCCTCGATCTGTTCACGCAGTTCGTTCTGTTCCTCATGATTCTCGGTGAGTTCCTGCTCAAAGGCAGCAACTTCTGCCATCAGGCGCGCCTGCTGATCCTTCAGCGCCTCCATCCGAGCCTGTATCTCATCACGCTCGGCACGCAGGGAGTCGCGCTGTTTGGTGAGCGCTTCCCGATCGGCCGCCAGATGAGTCACGTCTGCCTGAAGCTTGAGAAGCTGCGAGTCGCGTTCCTGTTCCTGCTGAATGCCCTTTGAAAACTGCCCGCGCTCATTGACCAGCGCATCCCGTTCAAGCTTGAGAGCGTCATAACGCGCCTGCAGGGCAGCGCGCTGTTCGCGTAACTGCCCGATGATCTGCGCAAGCCCCGTCGCGCCGTCCTGAACTCCGAGTGCCTGAAGCTGTGCCTCAATATCGGTCAGGCGGGCTGCAAAGGCATCACGCTCTGCCTCCGTGCGCGCCTTGTCCTGGGTAAGCTGATCCAGCATCGCCTTCATGGCTTCGGGCAGCGACTCGGCACTGGCAGCACGGAACTCGTCCAGCAGTGTCTGAAGGCGGTCACGCTGGGCGAGGAGATCTTCCTTTTCCTTGCGCAATGCCTCAACCATCGTCTTGAAGACGCTGGTATCATCATCGGTGGTGGCGCTGGCAAGGGCGGTTTCCGCCTCACGCAGCCGGGCAGACAGACGCTCGCGTTCTTCGAGGATCCGCTGCTGCTCCTCATTAAGC
>SZPD01000033.1 GCA_030263515.1 Anaerolineae bacterium CFX9
CCACCACGTCGCATACGTGCTGAAGCGGTTGCCGCGCTTGTAGTCGTACTTGTCCACCGCGCGCATCAACCCGACGTTGCCTTCCTGGATCAGATCGGGGAAGGGCAGCCCTTGTCCCATGTAGCGTTTGGCGATACTGACGACCAGACGGGTGTTGGCGCGTCCCAGATGTTCGCGGGCCGCCTGACCGTCACGGATCAGGCGTTCAAGGTGGGAAATCCACGCTTCGCTGTAGCCTTCACGCTGGCGGATCACATTCAGCGACTCGCGGGCTTGCTTGCCCATTTCGATGCGTTTTGCGAGGTCAATTTCTTCGCGGGCGGTGAGGAGGGGTTCCTGCGCCATCTGGCGGAAGTAGAGGCCAACCGGGTCATCTGCGCTCACGGCGCTGATATCGCCTACGGTCGGGTCGTGCAGAAGTTCTTCTGGCTCAAATTCGACGGGTTCCCCTTCTTCAGGGATAAGCAGTCGGTCTGGACTTTCGTTCTCCTGTCTGAGTTCAATGCCGAGTTCGTCGAGTTCATAGAGAATAGATTCGATGGCGGTTACGTCATCACCTTCTTCGTCCATCACTTCAAGAACGTCCTCGAAGGTTACGTAGCCGCGCTGGTCAGCTCGATTCATCAGTTCCTGCAACACGACTTAACCTCTGCCTCCTTGTTGGTTTGGATGGCAAACCTTCTGCCACATTCGCGTTCGTCTTGAAACGTTCCGCGAACCCGCGAAAAGCTTAGAAGTTGATTGGAGCCTTTTGTCATTCTAGCATAGTTAATCTGTATTTGTGAATTACACCACGGACTTAATTTCATACGAAAAATCAAATCTCATGAAATCTTCACAAAATTACATAAACTCGATTCAACAATACTGCTCTTAATGTGACTGTAGTTTGGTTGCAGAATACAGTCAATCAGGCTATAGTGACATCATAAAACATAAATGCTCAGAAAACGCAGAAGGTCTTCCGATGTCGACCCGACGTTTCACAGATGATTTGTTACCCGATCCGGATGACGACGCTGGCGTTGACAATCGCGTTCGCTTTCCCGGAGCCGGGAATGAGCATCAGCCGCCCGCCGCGCCGCCGCCACGCGCCGCCGCGCCACAGCCGCCTGCGCCTCAGGCACAAGCGCCGGCTCAGTCCCCACCTTCTGCGCTTCGGGGCGGCGCTCATCTTCCCCGAACGCTGACTCAGGTGCTGAACGAAGCCAACGACCGGGTCATCCGCGGCGATCTGGTCGATTACGTGCCGATCCCGACGGGTTTTGACCCGCTGGACGGTTTTATCGGCGGCGGGCTGCGCAAGACCGAGCTGGTGCTTCTGGGCGGCGCGCAGGGGATCGGCAAGACGATTGCGACGCTGCAAATCGCGCGCAACATTGCGCTGCGCCCGGATCAGTATGTGTTCTACCTCTCTTATGAGCACACCGAGACGCATCTCATGCATCGTCTGCTGTGCCTGGAGAGCGTGAACCCCCCGGATATTGACATCAGCCGTGGCATCAAGCTGCGTGATCTGCATCAGATCATCGTGTCGCAGCGTGCCCGTGAATTCATGGGACGTGACGGCGGGGCAGGATCGCTTCAGGCCATCCTGCGGGACAACCCCAAGACCGCCCCCGGCCTGCAGCGTGTGGCACGCTATGCAGACCGGATGATCCTCGTCAAAGCCAGCCCGGCGGTCACCACGCTGCGCGCCATCAAGGAGATGACGGCGCGTCTCTGTGATGCGACCGGCGGCAATGTGGCTGTGTTTGTGGATTATCTTCAGAAGATCGCGGTACACCCTGAGCGTCCTCGCGATGAAAATGACAAGGTGACGATGATCGTTGAGGGGCTGAAGGATATTGCCATGACCCTCGATGTGCCGGTCTGGTCGATCGTGGCGGCAGATCGCGAAGGGCTGAAGAGCAAGCGTATCCACCTGTTCCATCTGCGTGGAAGCAGCGCGCTCGATTATGAGTCTGATATTGCCATCATCATGAACAACAAGTATCAGATCATGTCGAAGGATCATGTCACCTTCAACCCGTATACCGCGAAACAGTTCCGCGATTGGGTGGTCTGGACGATTGAGAAGAACCGCGCCGGACGTGCCATGCAGGACATGGAATTTCAGCTTCACGGGCAGAATTTTGCCTTCGATCCGCGTGGACAGAAGGTACAGCAGCAGTTGATCGATGACAAGGTGATCGAGACGTAAGTCTGAATCGCCCCGAATCAAAAAAACCGCCGATGTTCAGGCGGTTTTTTGTTGGCGGGTGAACGCGCTGCTAGACCTCAGCCTCGCGCAGGCGGAAGTGGTTAAGTTCTGACAGGGCGCGCACCTGCTGATCTGCGCGGTAACTGCTGCGTACCAGAGGTCCGCTCTCGACCCATTTGAAGCCCATCGCCTTGCCGATCTCGATGAAGCGGTCGAATTCTTCCGGCAGGTAATAGCGCTCGACGGGCAGATGGCTTTTGCTCGGCGAAAGGTACTGCCCGATCGTCAGGATATCGACGCCGCAGTTGGCGAGGTCCTGCATTACTGCCGTGACCTCGTCGAACGTCTCGCCCAACCCAACCATGATTCCGCTCTTGGTCAGCACCAGCGGGTCCATCTTCTTGGCGTTGGTCAGCGTTGCCATCGCCCATTCATACTTGTCCTGCGGCTGCACCTTTTTGAACAGGCGCGGCACGGTCTCCACATTGTGATTGAGGATTTCCGGCTGCGCATCCATCACGATGCGGAGCGCATCTTCCTTGCCCTTGAAATCCGGGATCAGAACCTCGATCGAGCAACCCTGATGAATCTGCCGGATGCGCCGAATCACCATGGCGAAGATCGGCGCGCCGCCGTCGGCGCGCTCATCGCGGTTGACGCTGGTGATCACGACGTGGCGCAAACCCATCGCCTTGACCGCTTCAGCAACACGCAGCGGCTCTGCCCAGTCGAGCGGGCTGGGGCGTCCCGTCTTGATATCGCAGAATCCACAGGAGCGCGTGCAGGTATCCCCCATCATCAGGAAGGTGGCCGTGCCACGTCCCCAGCACTCGCCGATATTCGGGCATTGGGCTTCCTCGCACACGGTGTGCAGTTGTTTTCCGCGCATCAGGCGCTGAACATTCTCATAGGGTTCGCCGTGCGGGGCGCGCACCTTGATCCAGGGCGGACGGCGGCGCGGGTGCTGTGGATCGGGCTGCCAGCCGGCCGGATCATTTGCCAGGGGGATGGCGTTCGGATCGATGATGTTCACGATAAAACTCCGTTCTCACACGTGAACGGATTATACCTCTGCCGCCGCTCCGGCGTCTACTGACCACTCTGCCGGGTGGATCGGCTCACTGCCCCGGCGGAATGCCCCATGCGATCACATCTGGCGCACCCAGCACGGGGAAGATGCCCTCGCTCAGCCAGGTGAACTGCCCCGTCTCCAGATTCAGGATCATCAGCAGATAGCCGCGATCATCGGCGGGGACATTTCCTCCGAAGGCGAGGTGAGTTCCATCGGGCGACCAGACGAGGCGCGGCGGGTTTGGCGAATGTTCGGCGGTCTCAAAGCCGCAGTAGGCGATGTTGTCTCCGGTGCGGATATCCAGCACGTGAATCTGACCCGCGCCCGCGTCCTGAACTGGATCATCGCCGCTCATCGGGAAGACCCAGTAGGCGATCCGCGTACTGTCTGGCGACCAGCTCAGCTCGCCGACGGACAGCCCATTTACCCTGGCGCGACCGTAGGTTGAAATCAGATCGGTGCGGAGAACCGGCTGCGCGTCTCCGGGAGAGATGGTGAACAGCTCGGTTCCGAGAATTTCCCCTTCGGTGTTCAGGTCTGGAGCGGCATACGCCAGAAAACGACCATCGGGCGACCATGCCTGTGCGTTGAAGTAGCTGCGATCGATGCCGAGATCGACATGCCCATCGCTGATGCCGCTGTTGACCATATCCCGCGTTTCCAGGTTGATCAGCGCGCGCTGGAAGTCTTCACCATTCTGTTCCACCAGCAGCCCCCAGCGGCCCCCCGGCTGCACGGAGATCACACCGGCGACATCAAGATACTCGCGCTCTGTGCCATTTTCTTGCCGCAGATAGGCCTGATGACCCGGCGTCCAGATCAGGTACGTGCCATCTGCCCACCACTCCACATCCGCTGCATATTCCACCACCAGCGATCGGCCGGTTCCATCCACGCGCATCCGGTTGAAGGCATTGGTGAGCGTGTTGAAATAGGTGATCCAGCGGAAATCGCGCGACAGCCGGCAGTGACGCCCACAGGGGGTCGTTTCCGGCAGGGGATAGCGGCGTCCGGTGTCGATGTTGTAGACCCACATTGCGCTGCGGTCAAAGCTGGTCAGGATGATGCCGCCCGGTTCAAACCCTGCGCCGCCCGCCCGAATCGGGTTCGCCGGGCAGATCCGGCTTGTCACGGCATGAGCATCTGGCGCGCTCAGGCTCAAAATCAGCAGCAGCGTGCTGAAGACGAGGAATTTCAGGAAGGTCACTTTCACGGGTGGTCACCTGCTTGTGATACTCAATTGTTCCGGGGCAGCTTCACCTGCCAGATATGGATGGCGCTCTGACGATCCTGGGCTCCGCCATCGGCGACGAACAGGCGATCCCCGATAACGGCACAGTCGAGCGGCCGCCGGAGTCGATCTCCGAAGGCTGCACCCCGTAATACCGATTCGAGCGGCGGCTCATCGTCGGAAGTCGGGTCATACAGATGCCCGGTCTGGATCACCATCGTATCATAGTCGTAAGGCATACCCTCATCGTCAAGCGCTGACTGCGGAAGCGCATAGGCAACCCGCAGCCGGCGGCAGACGAAAACCACGCGCGCACTGATCTGCGCCTGACCGATCACAAAGCTTTCCGCAAGCCCCAGAATGCGCTCCGGGGGCAGGGACGTGCTGCTGTGCGCCGAGAGTGCCATTTTATCTGCAACGGATAGCGGTTTGACAAGATCGAGCAGTTTTTCCGGCTCGCGCAGCCCGCGGTGACGGGGACCTGCAAAATTCAGCCGCTGCCCGATCCAGCCGCGCTCGCGCATTTCCTGGGGGAATGCCATTCCCGCGGGAAGGGTGAGCGCGGCGCGCCCGTAATCCTCGTCGCTGGTGTAGATCATGTCCCCATCCGAATTGAGGATGCTGAGACAGATCCACGACCCGTTTTCATAGATTTCTTCGACAAACAGATTATCGGATGGATCGATTCCTGAGATGAAACAGTCGCCGGTGTGATGCAGGTCTGTTCGGCGGAGATAGGTGAATTCGGGCAGGGACATCTTTACGAATCGACTCTCTTGTTATGAATCTGTGATGTTTTTAGGCAAATTGCCAACTAATTGCTACAATTGTTCCATAGTAAATGCTGAGTCATGAGACCTTCATTGTTCAGCATAAGAAAAACTGTTAATATTACAGAAAGTTGCGGGTCGTCATCATGGCGAAGCGGTTCAATTACAATGCCATTATAGACGATGAGCGCGCAGAAGGCGTATTTCCTTCCGGAGAGCCGACTGATCGCCTGGGTCAGACTCAGCCTGAACTGCTGAGTGGGGTCGCGGATGTTGGTGCGCCGATTGCCGAGACGGGCACTGTGCAGAAGATTTCTGTGCAGAGTGAGGGCTTTGACAGCGCTGACCGCCAGGATGCGGTGCGCACCACCGCGGAAACCTTGTCCTACCATAGTCAGCCTCACGGCGAGGACCTTGAGATGACGGCTTCACCCAGTGTACTGATTATTGAAGATACGCCCGATCTGGCAGAACTGCTCGAAGCGACCCTGCGCCGCATGAACCTGCGTGCGATCAGCGAGAGCCACGGCGCACGGGGCTTCGCGCGCTACGAGGAAATGAAGCCCGATGTCGTCTTCCTCGATATCTCGCTGCCGGATATCAGCGGCTGGAAAGTGCTCGACAATATCAAGGAAAATCATCGGGATGCCGGGGGCAAACTGCCCGCCGTGATCGTGATCACGGCTTTGGGCGACCCGGCAAACCGCGTTGTCGGCAAGCTTCAGGGCGTACATTCGTACCTTGTCAAACCTTTCACGACGGATGATGTTGAACGCGCCGTCTCCAGCGCGCTCAGCAGTGTGATCAGTTGAGCTGACTATCGCATTCTTCGATGGAACGTCTTAATCTGCGCCGAGCAACGCCGCTCGGCGTTTTCATTTCGCTGATTATCCTTGCGGCGGCTGTCACGCTGGCGTTGATCGACCGTGTTACAACGACGCCCATCCCTGAGGACCAGCATGAAGTTCCGGATGATATCCGGCTGAGTGGCCGCCCGGTGCAGGCGCTTGCCCGGCTGGAAGCGCAGGCCGCAGTTTCCGGTTGGACTCCGGCGCTGCTCAAAGCCGCCGGCGATCTGTGGCGCGAAGCGGGCGACCTTACCCGTGCTGTGCCTTACTGGGATGCCGCGCTGGCGCATGATCCCGCTCCTGCGCTTCTGCGTGATCTCGCCAGCGCGTATCTGGAGCTTGCGCAGTGGGATGATGCGCGCGCTGTCCTGAACGCCTATCTGGCTGATGAGCTTTCGGAGGCTGATCGGCGGTGGGCGGCGTTCCAGCGCGGGCTGCTTCTGATCTCGGTGGATCCGGCGCAGGCAGAAGCAGATCTGCGCACTGCGCGTGCAGAGCCAGCGTATGCGCCGGTGATCGACTCGCTGTTCGCTGCGCTGGATGCTTCTCCATTCAGCAGACTTCGGCTGGCCCTTGTTTTTGGCGAAGCGCGTCTCTGGTCACATGCCGAGCGTGTGCTGCTTCAGGCTGGCGCGGGGGAAGGGCTGGATATCGTTGGCTATGCCCGCCTGCGCGCTTATCTCGCTTATGTGCGGGCACAGATGGGCAGGGATGCGTCCGAACTGCTGCACTATGCGCTTGAGCTGGCTCCAGCCGATGCTCAGGTTCGTACCTTTGAAGGCTTGTACTGGCGGGCACGCGGCGATCTGGCTGCCAGCCGCGATGCCTTGCTGGCGGCTGTTGCGCTGGAGCCGGACAATCCGACGCTGTATGCCGAGCTTGCCGCCGCGCTGGAACTGCTCGGTGATACGCAGCAGGCGCGCCACTGGCTTGAGAGGGCGGTGGCTTTTTCAGACGGCGATCCCCGCTTTCAGGCGCTTCTCGACGCGCTGCCGCCGCCGTGAGCGCGCCGTTTACCCCATTTCGAGCGCGTGCTAGAATCGATCCCGTTATGTCCATCAATCGAAGGGATTTGCAGGTGCGGCGTATCCTTGTACTGCTGATTCTCGCGCTCGTTCTGGCGGGCGTTGTATTGGTCAATCGCTGGCTGACCGGCTGGCAGTTTGTTGTGCCGGAGCGTCCTGGTGTGCTGTATGCGGCCGCTTTCGATGATCAGGCGGAATTCAACGATGAATGGCGTCTGTACCCCGGCAGGCTGTCTGCCGGGATCGAAGATGATCAACTGGTGATCGAGGTCGGGGATTTCAACGCCGGGGCATTCTCGTTCGCCCAGCCGCATTTTGCCGATTTTGATCTGCGGGTGGTCACCCGTGCCGTTGGCGGCCCTGTCGATAACGGATATGGCGTGATCTTCCGGCTGCAAAACCGGGATAACGACAGCCCGTCTGACGACTCGTACTATATGTTCCTGATCAGCAGCGACGGCTATTACCGTGTCGTGCGACGGGTGGCAAGCCGCGAGCGCATCATCAGCGACTGGATTCCGTCCAGCGCGATCAGTCAGGGGATCGACGCTGTCAATCATCTGCGCGTCGTCGGGCAGGGCAGCCGCTTTCAGTTCTTCGTCAACGATACTCTGCTCGCATTGTGCATTCCAAATGATCCTGAAGGCATCAGCACCTACATGATGGATACCTGCATTCAGGGCGCGATGTACGATGCGCTTGCAGACGACTCGATCCCTGCCGGACAGTTGGGCGTCGTCGCCATTTCGACGGAAACAGGTGGCAGTGGTGTTCGCGTCGCTTTCGACGACTTCATCGTTTACGGGCAGGCAGGGGAAGACGGATCGTGACGGGACGTGTCCATCTGCGCACGCTGGGCTGCCGCCTGAATCAGGGCGAGATCGACTCGATGGCGCGCCAATTCAGCGCGCAGGGATTCGAAATCGTTGATCGCCCTGAGGATGCGGAGCAGATCATCGTCAATACCTGCGCGGTGACTGAGGATGCTGTGCGCAGCAGCCGGCATCTTGTGCGCCAGCTTCATCGTGCCAGCCCGTCCGCCCAGATTACGGTCACCGGATGTTATGCGCAGATTGCTCCGGATGCGGTGGCGGTTCTGCCCGGTGTGGCAAACGTGGTGGACAATCTGCAAAAGGATGCGCTCGTCCCGGCGGTGACAGGTCAGGCGGTCGAGCCGTTCGATCGTGAGCCGATGCAGAGGACAGCTCCGGCATGGATGCACCGGACGCGCGCCTTCCTCAAGGTGCAGGATGGCTGTGACAATGCCTGCACGTTCTGCGTGACGACGGTGGCGCGCGGGGCGGGGCGCAGTCGTGCTGAAGCGGACATTCTGGCGGAAGTGCGGCTGCTGCTGGCGATGGGGTATCAGGAAATTGTGCTCACGGGTGTGCATCTGGGCAGCTATGGACATGACCGGGGTGAGCGGCGCGGGCTGTATCAGCTTGTCCGGCGGCTGCTGAGCGAAACCGATGTGCCCCGTATCCGCCTGTCTTCGCTGGAGCCGTGGGATCTTGATGAGGCTTTCTTCGATCTATGGCAGGATGATCGCCTCTGCCCGCATCTGCATCTGCCTTTGCAGAGTGGATGTGATGCGACGCTCAGGCGGATGCTGCGCCGCACCACACAGCGTGAGTATGCGGCACTCATCGCGGCGGCGCGCCAGGCAGTGCCCGAAGTCACTATCACGACCGATGTCATTGTCGGTTTTCCCGGCGAAACGGATGAGGAATTTGCCGTCAGCCGCGCCTTTATCGAGTCGATGGATTTTGCCGGTCTGCATGTCTTTCGCTACAGCCGCCGGCCGGGGACTGCTGCTGCCCGGATGCGAGGTCATCTGCCCGAAAGCGTCAGGAAGGCGCGCAGCGCCGCTCTGATCGCGTATTCCGAAGCGCAGGAACAGCGGCATCATCTGCGGTTCATCGGCCGCACCATGGAAGTGCTGTGGGAAAATGTCGCCGGCTCGACGGAAGACGGTTTCATTAATGTCGGGTATACTCGAAATTATCTGCGCGTGATGAGTGTGCATCCGCGTCCGCTCACCAATCTTTGCACACCCGCGCGCCTTGTTGGGTATGACTCAACGCGGCGGCAGTTGAATGCTGTGCCGTCTGTGTAGCAGCGCATTAGCAGAGAGACGAGAGATGGAAGACCCCAGAGTCAGGATTCAGGAAGCCCTCAAACAGGCGATGATCGCCAAGGATGCCACCCGGCGAGATACACTCCGCATGATCCAGAGCGCTTTCAAACAGGTTGAGGTGGATGAGCGCCGTGAGCTGACCGCCGAGGATGCCGTGGCTGTCCTTCAGCGTGAGGTCAAGAAGCGTCGTGAGAGCGTCGAGGAGGCGCGCCGCATCGGGCGCAGTGATATTGCAGATTCTGAAGCGGAACAGCTCGCCGTGCTGGAGGCTTTCCTGCCGCGCCAGATGTCTCGCGATGAGATCGCCGTCCTCGTTCAGGAAGTCATCGCAGCGACGGGCGCATCTTCGGGCAAGGATATGGGCAAGGTGATGGGCGCGCTCATGCCGAAGGTCAAAGGACTGGCGGATGGCAGGCTGGTCAACGAGGTGGTGAGAGAACTTCTCGGAGCGTAATGTATCAGTCGCGGTTTTCCGGTTTGGCGAAGGCATTTCGCGCAGGGCGAACGCTGTCTGAAGAGACGCAGCGCACGCTTCGGCTGACGGTTTCAGTGCTGGCAGCGATCGGGTTCGTGCTGGCATGTACGGCGATCGTCTCGCTCGACAGCCTGCTGCCCTCCACGCAGGGGACACAACTTCGCATCGGGGACGTGGCGGCGCAGGACATTCGCGCACCGGTCTCGATCACGTATGTGAGCGATGTGCTGACGGAGGCGCGTCGCCAGGCGGCGATCGCCGGCGTCAGCCCGGTGTATGATCCCCCCGATCCGAACGTCGCGCGCCAGCAGATTCAGCTTCTGCGCCAGATTCTGGACTACATCGACAATGTGCGGCGGGATCCCTTCGGCACGCTGGCGCAGAAGGAAACCGATATCAGCTACATCACCGCGCTGACCCTTTCTGATGACATCATCCGCATCATCCTCCAGATGGATGATGAACGCTGGCGCGCGGTGGATACCGAAGCGAGCATCGTGCTTGAACGGGTCATGCGCGAGTCGATTCGCCAGTCCGATATTCCTGTCGTCACAGATACACTGCCGACGCAGGTTTCCGTGCGTTTCGACCCGGACAGCGCCGCTGTCGTGGTGGCAATCGTCAGCGATCTCATTCGCCCGAACCGGCTCCCCAACCCGGCGGCGACCGAACAGGCGCGCCAGACCGCGGCCGCCAATGTTCCGTCGGAAAGCCGCAGCTTTGAACGCGGGCAGATCGTCATCCGTGCCGGCGCGCGGATTGACGCCGCTGATTTTGAAGCTCTGGAACGCCTCGGTTTGCTGGAGTCGCCCGATTTCCGGGCGCAGCGCGTGATGCGCAGCTTCCTGGCAAGCATCCTGATCCTGATCGTCACGGGTATGTATTTCATCCGCAGCCAGCCTGAAGTCTTTTCCAGAAGCAGCACCATGATCATGCTAGCGGTTATCTTCCTGATCATGCTTTTCGGGGCGCGTATCTTCAGCGCCGATGGTCAGGTGTACCTGTATCCGGCGGCGGCGCTGGCGCTGATGTTCGTCGCGCTTACGTCGGTTGAGGTCGCTTTCGTCAGCATTGCCAGCCTGGCGCTGTTCATCGGGTTGATGCTGAATAACTCGCTGGAAGTTGCAGTGCTGGTGATGGCGGGCGGCATGTCTGGCGCGCTGACGCTGCGCCGCTCAGAGCGTCTCAATAACTATTTCTTCGCCGGGCTGGTGGTTGCTGCGACCAATGCGCTGGTGGTGACGATCTTCAATATCGAACTGCTGAATGCCCGCGAAGGTTCCAGCCTGACGCTGGTCATTCTGTATGCGCTGCTCAACGGCGTGATCTCTGCCATGGCGGCGCTGGCAGGAATCTATTTGCTGACCTACGCTCTCAACCTGCCGACCAGTATCAAGCTGGTCGAACTCAGCCAGCCCAGCCAGCCTTTGCTTCAGCGGCTGCTGCGAGAAGCGCCCGGAACCTATCAGCACTCTCTCCAGGTGGCGAATCTGTGTGAACAAGCCGCCAACACGATCGGGGCCAATGCCGAGCTGGTGCGTGTCGCCGCGCTGTACCACGATGTGGGCAAGATTCCCAACGCGGCGTTTTTTGTCGAGAATCAGGTGGACGGGGCTAATCCTCACGACCTGCTGAACGATCCTTATCGCAGCGCTGCCATCATCATCAGCCACGTGCCGGATGGTGAGAAACTCGCCCGTCAGTACCGGCTGCCTGCCCGCATCCGCGATTTTATCCTGGAACATCACGGGACGACGCTGGTGTCGTACTTCTATACCAAAGCTGTGAATGCAGCCGGGGATATTGACGCCGTCGATCCGGAGCCATTCACGTATCCCGGCCCCAAACCGCGCAGCCGTGAGACAGCGATCATGATGCTGGCGGATACGTGCGAGAGCACCGTGCGCGCGCGCAAACCGGCAAATAAACAGGAGATCGCCGAGATCGTGGGCGAGATCTTTGACCGGCGTATGCGGGACGGTCAGCTTGATGAAGCGACGGTGACCCTGCGCGATCTGGAATTGACGCGCGAAATCTTTGTCGAGATGCTGCAAGGCGTTTTCCACCCGCGGATCAACTATCCGACGCCGCTGCCCAAGTCCAGCTCTCAGGAACTTCAGACTGAAGCGCCGCGTCCTCTGCCTGAAGCACCGCGCGCCACGCCCAGCGCCTCTCCGCCACAGACAGAGCGCCCCCGCGAGCCTGCTGTGAACGGCGGTGCGCAGGCGCAGGAGATTGATGCTGTTCCTCTGCGGTCTCAGACTCCGGCAGCGCCGATACCCGCAGTCACCGTCACCAATCCGACAGTCCGCTCTACGCTGGAAGCGCCGGCCGCGGATGACGACTCACCGCTGCCCGATGTGCCGCCGCTGCGCCGCTCGCGTGAAACCAGGCCGGAGACTGACAAGGACAAAGCCGACTCGACCGGTGAGGAGCGCAAAGCGTGATCTTTGAGCTTGAACTGCAAAATGAACGGAAATTTCCGGTCGATCGGGCACGCCTGCGGCAGGCGGTCGAAACGGTGCTTTCGGCACATGCAGAGCGCTTCACGGGGCGAGCGCCGGCACTGACGATTGTGCTGACCGATGACGATTCCGTTCGGGCGCTGAACCACGAATTTCGCGGCGTCGATCAGCCGACGGATGTGCTGTCTTTCCCGTCGCCTCTCCTTCCGCCCGAACTCAGCGAAGAGACGCAGTATCTGGGCGATCTGGTCATCGCCTATCCCTATGCAGCGGCGCAGGCAGAACGCGAGGGACACCCGCTGCCGGACAGCCTCAGCCTGCTGGTCGTTCACGGCACGCTGCATCTGCTTGGCTACGATCACGCCGATGCGGACGGCCGGGCGATCATGTGGGCGGCGCAGGGGCGCGCGCTGACCGCCCTGGGAATCTCGCTGGATATTGTTCCCGCCCTGGAGCAGGCATCTCATGACGAACCGACTTCATCCTGAAGATCATGTTCAGGTGGACGAACCCAACGCGATCGGCATCAAAGTCAAACAGGTGACTGAAGCGCTGACCGGAACGATGCATATCGATCCGGATGAATTCAGCCCGATGACCAGCACCAGCCGCCACGCCAGTCTCGGCTATGCCATTGCGGGCTGGCTGTACATGCTGCGCCGCCAGAAGAACACGCGCATTCAGGCAGTCGCCAGCATTCTGGTGCTGGTGCTGGCGCTCTGGCTGCAACTGCCGCCGCTTGAACTGGCGATTCTGGTGCTGACGATTACGATCGTCTGGATGGCGGAGTTCATCAACGCGGCGGTTGAAGCCGCCGTCAACGTGGCGACGACGGAATTTCACCCGATGGCGAAGGTGGGCAAGGATGTGGCGTCTGCGGCGGTGCTGCTGGGTGTGGTCGCCTCCATCCTGATCGGTCTGCTATTATTGGCTCCGCCTTTGCTGGTCAGGCTGGGCTGGGCTGGATAGGTTTTCTGAGGGATGATGAACGACAGCGATCAGACTCCTCCGCCAAAAAACGACCCGCAGGACGATCTCGACAAGATCCTGCGTGATTTTGAGACGCGCCGTCAGACGCAGACACATGAGACCCCGCGCGCCGGCAGCGCACGCGCCCGACGACAGCAGCGGCGTGAGCGCAGCGAACACACTGCCCGCCCGGCGCGCCGCTCGCTGCGGCAGACTCTGCCCACTGAGCGCTTCGAGATGCCAAAATTTCGGTTTCCTTTCAACCGGATGACCCTCTACGTCATCGGCTCGGTGATCGTGGTCGTGGGGGTCGTGCTTTTTCTCGGCACACTGCGCAATGATCCGGCGCAGCTTTTGCCCAATGCCATCTGGATTGGCACGGAGTGGACGTATTCGCCTCAGACGGATGAGGATGTCGATGCGCTCGTCACCCGGCTGCGCGAACATCGCATCGGCAGCGTTTACGCATGGGTAAGCTGGCTTCAGCGTGATCTCACCTGGCGGGGCGAGGCAAATTTCGACAATGTGAAGGCATTCGTACAGCAGTTCAAGAGCGCCTATCCGGAGTCTCGATTGTACGGTTGGGTGAGCTTTCCGGTCGAAGAGGGCGGCTACCGGATGGATAACATCGAGATCCAGACGGAAATTGCCGCTTTCTCGCAGCGTGTTATCGATGAATTTGGTTTTGACGGCGTCTTTCTGAATATTGAACCCGTCTGGGACAATGACAGCAATTTCCTCAATCTGCTGCGCGCTGTGCGTTCGCGTCTGGGAACGGACGTGCCGATCAGCACTGCGATTCCGCCGGACTGGAGTCCGCTCGGAGCGGGCATCCCCGTCCCGCCGCTGATCGTTCCGGGCACGGTCTGGCGCGACAGCTTCAAGCAGAGCGTTGCGCTGCTGGTCGATGAAATGGCGATCATGGCGTATAACAGCGGGCTGAGCGATCCGAATGATTATGCTCAGTGGGTGGCGTATCAGGTGAGCACTTACGCCAAGGCGCTTGCAGATATCGGGTTGGCGACACAGCTCATGATCGGTATCCCAACGTATGACGCCGAACTGCCCGGTCATGATCCGCTGGTGGAAAATGTCGAGAGCGCCGTCCGTGGTATTCGTGAGGGGCTGCGACAGGCAGGCGACTCTGCGCGTTTTGTGGCGGGCGCAGCAATTTATGCGGGCTGGACGACTGATGAGGCTGAATGGCTGGCTTTCCTTCAGCACTGGGTTAGCGGCGGTTGAAACCCCTGATGATCGGGAAAAAGAAACGCCCTCATCAAGCTGACGAGGGCGTTTTTGTCGGTCTGGAACCGGCAGATTTTCAGCGGGGCAGGGCGGCCAGTTCTTCCAGGAAGACGATCGCCGTTTCGATGCCTCGATGGAACATCTCGATGCTGTAGTGTTCGTTCGGACCGTGCGCGCCATCATCAGACAAGCCATAGCCCATCATGATGACCGGAATGCTCATCAGGTTGAGCAGATCGGCGACGACAGGGATGCTTCCCCCTTCACGGATGAAGATCGGCTTTGCGCCCCAGGCTTTCTCGTAGGCTCGTGAGGCAGCCTGCATTTCAGGAATCCGGTAATCGATCAGCGCGGGTTCGCCGGCGCTCAGCAGACTGACGTTGACTTTGACGGTCGGCGGCGTGATCGACTCGATGTACGACTTCACCAGTTCGTAAATTCTGTGTGAGTTCTGGTTGCCGACCAGACGGCAGCTAATCTTTGCCATCGCTTTGGCAGGCAGAACCGTCTTGGGTCCCGCGCCCGTCCAGCCGCTGTGCAGCCCGTTGATCTCCAGAGTGGGGCGCGCAGCGATCCGCTCGCGGATGGTGTACTGCGCCTCGCCCCAGACTTCCGGTGCGCCGGTCGATGCCTTGAGCATCGCATCGGTGATCTCTGTCTTTTTGAGTTCCTCGCGTTCGGCGTCGGTCAGCGGGACCACATCATCGTAAAAGCCGGGTACGGCGATGCTGTGATCAGGGTTATGCAGTTTCGAAAGGATTTCGACCAGCGCGAGACCGGGGTTGTGGACGGCTCCGCCCCACAAGCCGCTGTGCAGGTCATCTGCCGGACCCTGAACATCGATCTGCATATACGTCAGCCCACGGACACTGTGCGTGATCGCCGGTTCCTCGATCACACGCATGCCGGAGTCGCTGATGACGCAGACATCGGCGTTGAGCAGCGCCAGGTTGGCGCGGATGAAGCTGGTCAGGTTTTTCGAGCCGATTTCTTCCTCACCCTCGAAGAAAAACTTCAGGTTGACGGGCGCTGAGCCGGCAGTCTTCAGGTAAGACTCAAACACCTTGACATGGATGAACATCTGTCCCTTGTCGTCTGACGCGCCGCGCGCATAGATCAGCCCATCCTTCTCAACCGGTTCAAAAGGCGGTGTGAACCATCCATCTTCCATGGCGGCAGGCTGAACATCATAGTGCCCGTAGACCAGCACCGTCGGCTTGTCTGGCCCTGCTTCCAGCCATTCGCCATAAACCACCGGATGCCCGCCTGTGGGTAGGATCTGTACATTGTTGATCCCGATACTGCGCATGTGATTGGCGAGCCAGTCGGCAACGCGCTGCACGTCACCTGCATGAGCCGGATCCGCGCTGACGCTTGGGATGCGGATCATGTCATGGAGTTCGTGACGAAACCGTTCCGCATGCGTCCGGGAATACTGCCGTGCGGCATCGCTCATCGAAGTCATCGTTTACGTATCCTTTTCCTCAACATTGATCATCACGCGCAGAACACTTCTGCGGCGCGTTTCCAAACCATTTCCTTGTCAGCTTCTCCTGGCACGAACGGGAAGTAGTAGCCGACACGATCCAGCAGCCCGTTATAGCGCTCCATGACTGCATGTGGCAGTTCATCGAGCGGGGCCACTACGGCAAACTCGTTCAGCATGTCGTCGCTGATCAGATCGCCCATCTCATACCATTTTCCCTCGCGTGACAGTGCGTTCAGCCGCTCGTGCAGATCCATCCAGCCGTGCATCTCCATCACGGTACTGTAGCTCGGTGTGCTGGCGTAGAAGGCGATCTGCGATCGCACAATCGCGCTGTTGTTCGCCATTTCCTGGGCATCTTTGCCAGTGACAACGAAAATGGCGCAGGAAAGCGCTACATCAGCTTTCGTTCGCCCTGCGCTCTCGGCTCCCTGCGTTATGGCTGGCACGATCAGGTTTGTGAGATAACGGAGCGTATGGAAAGGATGCACATGAAATCCCTGGCACAGTTCCCCTGCCAGCCTGCACAGACCCTCATTGACGCCGGCGATATAGATTGGAATGTCCGGATGCGCGATCGCTCCCGGATTGAAGAATGGCGTCATGAGCGTAAGCTTGTAGTGTTCGCCGCTGAACCGCAGCGGTGCGCCTGTCTGAAAGGTGGACCAGATCGCCCGCATCGCCTGAATATACTCCCGAAGCCGGGGGACGGGGGCAGTCCATTCGACTCCGAAGCGTTTTGTAATGTGCTGTTTGACCTGTGTGCCCAGCCCCAGCGCAAATCTGCCGTGGGACTGCCCGGCCAGATCCCAGGCGATCTGTGCAGTGACCATTGGACTGCGCGGGAAGGCGATGGCGACCGCTGTCCCCAGCAGTATCCTCTGCGTGGCGGCGGCGGCATGTGTCAGCGGCAGAAATGGATTGTGTGCCGTCTCGGATGTCCACAAGCCATCAAACCCATATTCCTCAACGGCACGCGCCAGGCTGCCCGCGCCGTTCAGATCGTCGGGAAAAATCGTCACATCAAATTTCATATGCCAAAGCCTTTTCTATGTTATGTCTAAGGATAGTAGTGTATGCTGCCCGACGCAGTTTCCCGCTCTGCCCAGCCGTTGGGAAAATCATGACAGAATGAGTAACCAATTTTGAACAGGCTGAATAATCTCTAGGGCACAGGAATTATACCGCGCGCGTGTGACCATGTATAATCGTGCCAGTGGTATGCAGCGAAAGTTGAGTAACGAACGGTGAGCGCACCTCGGCTTGACATCAATCCTGAGCATCTGGTCACCCTGTACGACATTACGCGGACGATCAATGCCAGTCTCGACTTCGATCAGGTCCTCAACAGGGTGATGGACTCGATTATGCAGTCCACCAAAGCCCAGCGCGGTTTTCTGATGATCGCCGACGAGGATGGTCATCTTCGTGTTCGAGTGGCGCGCGGGCTGCTGCCGGATGAGATCCCGACCGAGACGCCTTACAGCACAACGATAGTGGATCAGGTTGTTGAGTCACGTCAGTCGCTGCTGACCAACAACGCGCAGTTCGACGAACGTTATAAACCGGGTGAGAGCATCATCATGCGCGGTCTGCGGGCGATCCTGTGCGCCCCGATGATCGTCAATGATCGCCTTGTTGGCGTGGTTTATGTCGATACTTCCATGCGGGAAGGCTCGTTCAACGAGTCCGATCTTCAGCTCCTCAACGCGGTCGCGGGGCAGGCCGGCATTGCGATCGAGAATGCGCGTCTGTACCGGGTTGCCATTGAGAAGGGGCGTATGGAGCGTGAGTTGCAGGTTGCGCGTGAAATTCAGGAGTCTCTGCTGCCGCGCAGTCTGCCCCTCTTTCGTGGATATGAGATCGCTGCGCGCTGGCGTTCAGCCCGTGAGGTAGCCGGTGACTTCTATGATGTTTTCGGGCTTGATCATGGCGCGCTTGGTCTGGTGGTCGCCGATGTGTCGGACAAAGGCGCTCCGGCAGCGCTGTTCATGGCGGCGGCGCGCAGTATGATACGCAGTCACGCCTTCCTGGGTATGTCTCCGGTAGAGACGCTGCATCGCACCAATGAGCTGATCCTCGAAGATGCGGAAAGCGGGATGTTCGTCACCGTCGTGTACAGCGTGTTTGACAGGGAAGGGCGAGGGGCCCTGGCAAATGCGGGGCACAACCCACCACTGCTGTACCGGCGCGCTGATCGCAGTGTGACTTTTCTGCCGCGCGGTGGCCGTGCGATCGGCTGGTTCCCGAATAATCCGCTCGGCTCCGTAGAAGTGCATCTCGAACCCGGTGATGCCATCGTGTACTACACGGATGGTCTCACGGATACAGAAAATGCGTCGGGGCAGGATTTCGGTGCGGAACGGCTCGCTGAAATGGTGGCGAATATTGGCGAGCATTCGGCGGATATCATCATGGAGTATCTGCTGGCGCAGGTTGATGCCTTCGCTGGTGATGTGCTGCCGTTTGATGATCTGACCTTGTGTGTGCTTCGCTATACCGGGCGCTGATTTTTCCCAAATATCGCAAACGACTTTGTTAGATCCGTGTATGATCGCTTTAAAAAGCATTGACACGGGGTTTGTACACTGATAACCTTAGGGTCATGAGCGCGCACATGCTTGCATGGTGCGCGTTTCGCACCTTAACAACAGAGATGTGCAGATGGAACAACGCGAAAGCGCCTGATCGAGGTCTGCGGACGGAGATCAGGGAAAGGAACCAGTCAAGATCATACGGAGAGTTTGATCCTGGCTCAGGATGAACGCTGGCGGCGTGCTTAACACATGCAAGTCGAACGATGGTAGCAATACTATAGTGGCGAACGGGTGA
>SZPD01000463.1 GCA_030263515.1 Anaerolineae bacterium CFX9
TCATCGAGGCGGGCACGCCGCTGGTGATTCATGGCTCCAACCTGAGCGACCTGATCGCAGGCGCTATTGCCAGTGCAGGCATGCAGATGGAGATGCTCGACAGCTCGGTGGATGCAGACCAGCTTGAGGCGCAGATCACGGCCGGCGTTCAGGGTATTCTTGGCATGCCGGTTGATGAGGCTTTTGCGTGGATGAACGGCGATTATGCGCTGGTGCTGAACGTCAGCCCGGCGCTGAGCGATATTCGCCGCGAATCCGATCTTTTCAGCCTGAGCGTCTTCCCGATCGACTTCGGGCTGATCGTTGATGCCAGCGGCGACCCGGAAGCCGCTCAGCGTTTCGTCAGCGGGCTGGCCAACAGCCTGTCGCTGTTCACGCGCGGCATGGGAGATGACGTGTCCATCAGCACCGAGACGATCGCGGGGGTGGATGCAACCGTTGTCTCGCTTCGTGCGCCGGATCTGCCGATGCCTATCCAGATCGTGATCGGAGCCAGCGATGAGGTCTTCGTCTTCGGCACACGAGATGTGGCGGCTGCGGCGTTCAGCGGGGAGGGCGGACTGATGAACGATCCGCAGTATCTCGAAGCGATGACCTACGCCCTGCCGGGCGCGTCATCACTGGCGTATGCGGCGGGCGCAGGCTTGCAGCCGCTCGCCGATCTGATCAACCAGTTCGACCCCCGGAACGGTGAGGGTTTTCAGGCGTTCGTGAACCTGCTGAGCAGCTCGTCGGTGACGACGGTGACTGACAATGAAGGGCTGTATCAGGTGCGCATGGTGATCACGCTGCCGTAAAAAAACACAGCGCTGTCATCGCAGACTGCGAAAAGGCGATCCTGTTCTGGCGGGATCGCCTTTTTGATTCCCCCCGTTATCCAAACCACTTTCCAAGGAGAAATTTCGATGCTCTACACGTTTGCCACGCTGGATGATCTGCGGCTGCATCTTGGTTTGCTGCCGGACGAAACACGCGATGACCGACGGCTGCTTGACCTGCTGACGGCGGCGAGCGCGGGCATCGAGCAGTTCACAGGGCGGCGTTTTCTGCCCCGCCGCGCCGTCTACACGCTGGATGCGCCGGCGTCCGGGACAGTTCTGGCACTGCCGGATGATCTGCTCCAGTTGATCAGCATCAGCGACGCGCGCGGGGCGATCCCGCTGGAGGAGATCGGGCTGACGCCGGATCACCCGCCGTATGCCGCGCTGGAGAGCCTCACGGGCTGGCAGTGGCAGAGCCGCCGGCGTGATGCGATCACCGTAACCGGTCTGTGGGGCTGGCATGGAGCGTGGGCATCGGCATGGTACGGTTCAGGAGATGAAGTGCGCGATGACCCGCTAACGGGCGCATCCACCGTGATGCAGGTCGTCGATGTTGCTGGTGCGGATACATTTGCCCGCGCGCCGCGCTTCCAGATCGGGCAGGTGCTGCGCATCGGCGATGAGTTCATGCAGGTGCTGGGGATCAACGCCGAGGCGAATCTGCTGACGCTGCGGCGCGCCGTGCTGGGGACAACCAACACCGTTCATACGCGCTTTCAGTCGATCACGATCTACCTGCCGCCCCCGGCAGTGGCACAGGCGGCGCTGCTGTGGGCGGAGGCGCTCTATCGGGGGCACGAGTCGCCTCCGCCCGACGCGCTGGCGCTGATCGCGCCGCTGCGCCTGCCGCATCGTTTGTGAACGCCGGACTGGAGGCTGAACATCATGGGGACTTTTCGAGATGCGCTGGCGGCATTGGCTGCGCTGGAAATTCCGGGCGTAGCGCGGCACTACGCTCTTGATGATGTGCCCGATCGCCTGCTGAGACCCCAGCTTCCCGCGCTGATTGTTCTGCCTGGCGATCTGCCTGAACGCCGCACACTTGGCGAACGCGGCGGCGGTTTGGGCGCGATCGCGTTTGCCGGAGCGGCACGCACCGTCGAACTGCGGGTAACACATCTGCTGCTGGTCGGCGCGGTGGAGAGCGGCTTCGGCGCACAGTCACACCTGTCGCAGGTGGTTGCGCTGATCGATGCCTATCTGGAGGTGATCAGCACTGATCTGCGGTTGGGGGATCGGCTGCTCGAACCGATGCAGATCAGCATCGAGCCGGGTGAATTTGAACGCGGCGGCGGGCGTTTTCATGGCGCGGCTTTTCGTCATCGCTGGCTGATAACGCCGGGGGAGGCATGATGCGCTTTCGGGTGCTGATCGACTGGGATGACGATGGCGTTTTTTCCGCGCCGGGCGACGAGATCACCGAAGCCGTGCTGGAGCTGGGATGGCGGCTGGGTGCGGTTACAGCGGGCGATCGGGCTGCGCCGCCGGGGTACGCCGAGATCACGCTGGAAAACCGCGACCACCGTTTTTCGCCTGAACGCTCGGCGCTGGCGCTCAAGCCCGGCAAAGCGATCCGGATAGTGCGTGATCAGGATGAGGCGCTCATCCCGCATTTCACCGGGCAGATCAGCGCGGTCTGGGCAGAGCCGGGAGGCTTCAGCGGGCAGAAGGCGCGGATCACGGCGAAGACGGTCGATGCGCAGTTAGACGGTTTTGATGCTGC
>SZPD01000034.1 GCA_030263515.1 Anaerolineae bacterium CFX9
AGCCCGCCGACGGCGAGCGCCGCGCCAAGACCGAGCAGCAGCACCAGTGTGGAAACCCCCTGCGCCGCGGGCGGCTCGGCGGCGGGCGGGGCAGCGGGAACCGGCGTCGGCAGTTCAGTCGGGACAGCTTCGGCCGTGGGCGCAGCAGCAGGCGCTTCGGTCACCTCGGCTGAAGGCGCGGGCGTCGGCTCAGCGGTCGGCTCAAGGGTTGGAGCGGTGGTCGGCGCGGGTGTCGGCTCAGCGGTTGGCGCGGCAGCGCCCTGCTGATCGGCCAACGCCGTCGCCGTCGCCGCGAAATCGCTCAGGATGGGCGGCTCGGCCGTGGGCGGCGGCGTGCTGGTCGCAGGCGTGCCGGGAGCGCCCGCCAGCGCCGTAGCGGTGGCGGCAAAATCGCTGAGCGGCGCAGTTGTCGGGGAAGCCTGCGCCTGAGCGCCTGATCCCCCGGCCAGCGCCGTCGCCGTCGCCGCGAAATCGCTGAGCGGCGCGCTGTCCTGCGCCAGGGCAGCAGGAACCAGCATGAGCAGCGCTGCGGTGAGTGCGCAGATGAGCACAGTCATACGGAGGGAGAAACCGTGACGCATGGACATGGTCGTCCTATTCTCCTTCAAGGCGGGAAAATCGTGCCCGGTATTGTAACGCGAATAGCGGGTTTCGCCTATAGCGCAAAATTGCACAAACAGAAACCCCCTTGCGCCAGCAGACACAAGGGGGCGTGTAATACGGAGAGACGCCGCTTTTAGTTCGGCTGATCCTGGCTCTTGAGGTATTCCACCAGGTCAGCGAGCTGCTGATACGTCAGGCGGTTGCCGAAATTGCTCGGCATCACATTGGCAGGATAGCCGGGCACGATGTAATCGTTGGGATGGGTGATGCTTTCTACCAGATACATCTCGCCCGTGTAATCCGCAAACTGAGGCAGCGTCAGGCGCTCTTCCTGAACGCGAGTCCACGTGCCTTCCAGCACCGGAGCGACCGCCGCGTTCATATGGCAGCCCATACACGCCAGCGAACCATTGTAGAGCGTCATACCCGCCTGCGGATCGCCGGTGACTTCCGCCAGGCCTTCCATGATGACGGACAGTTCAGTATCTGCGCCAATGACCGGGTCGCCACCTGTCATCACAACTGTCGAGGGATCGACCGGCGCAATCGGGAACTGGTTGACCGCCAGCAGGTCTTCGATCGTCCAGTTGTTGCCCTTGTCCCAATTCAGGATGTAATTGGTCAGGTCTTCAAGCTGGTCAGGGCGCAGTGGGCCGCCTGCGGTCTGTGACCACGCCGCCATCGGCTGTGGCCAGTACGCAGAGCTGACCGGGCGACCGCTCACCAGTGTCGTGTAGACAAAGCTGTGCAGCCCGCCGCCCCAGCCCACTTCATTCAGGCGGTTCGGCACAGAGGGATCATAGCCCTTGTCGATAGCGGCCTGCATCTGCGAGCGGATGCCCTGTTCCTCGGTATCCAGCTCAGAGAGGCGCGCTTCGATCTCGGCGCGGCGCTCCTCGGTCAGGTCAGCGGCGTTCAGTTCGGTGTTGAGGGCGCTGCGCTCGCGGTTGATCTCACCGAGAAAATCATGCCCGAACAGCAGCGGGCTGTTCAGCGCGGGGGCGATGCCGACCAATCCGCGACCATCCGTGCCGTGGCAGCTCGTGCAGTTGCTGCTGAACAGCGCGGCGCCGCGCTCGATCGACCGTGCGAGGAACTGGCGTTCAAACGCCTGCATGCGCCCGCCTTCGTTGATCGCCAGCCAGCCCACCAGCACCATGATGCCGAGGAAGGCGACGGTTCCAACGATGATGCGATGCTCTATCTTCTCTACCAGCAGTCGTTGTAACACGTCTTACGCTCCGGGAGCAGGGAAATACTGCGAATTCTCGTGAATGTACATGTACTGACTGTTGACCAGCCGGTTCGGATTACCGTTCTCGTCACGCACCAGCACTGGCAGACCATCAGGTCCGATGACCGGGAAGACGTTGTTCATCTCCACCTCGTCCCAGACGACGATCACATCAAGACGCTTCAGTCCGTCCTGCGCTTCGGTGATGATGACCGCGCCCCAGGCATCGTGCAGTTCCGCGCCGAGGTGATGCAGCTCTTCCATGTACCAGTGAAGCACGCGGCTCAGTTCCGGCGCATCGGCAGGCACAGTCGTGAAGTTGATGCTGCTCAGCGGCAGACCGTGCGAGGCGAGATTCGACAGCACCATCTGAAGCTCGCCGTTCTCCTGAATTTCCTGGTTGAAGGCGTTGACGACATTGGCGGCGTCGCCTTCTTCCGCTTCAAACTGCCGCGTGGTGTATGCGCCGACCACCATCTGATCATAGGGAACCGGGCGCAGCTTACCCATGTGATTATGGGCAGGCTCCATCACCATCTCATGCAGCACTTCTGCATCCGCCGAGGTCTTGACGCCAAATTCCGGCAAGCCCATATAGCTCAGGACGACCAGCGCTGAGAGCAAAATGAACGACACGGTGAAGGCGAAGCGGCGATGCGCGAAGCGGCGGCTGGGCGTGGTATCGAGGTACGGCATGACCGCCAGGAAGACCAGCACGATCGTCGGGAAGATGATGCCCCAGAGCACTTTATCGCCCAGCTTGAGCGCGCCCTGAATCCACAGGAAGTACCAGGGCGCGGTTGTGCCGAGCGGCGTCACCTGTGGGTCAGCATGGCTTTCAAGCGGCGCATGGAAGAACCATGTCACCAGCACGATCAGGATGAGGGTCGTCACTGCGATCCACATGATCTCGCTGGTGAGCACATCCGGGATGAAATAGACGCGCTTGTCCAGCGGAACGCGCTTGGCGGTGTCCTCGCCGATATTTTCTTCCTTCGGCGGCAGGCTGTGACCGTGAACGATCACCTTGTAGTAGTGCACACCGGTGAAAATGAACAAAATGGCAGGCACGGCCAGCACGTGCAGCAGATAGAAGCGCAGCAGACCATTCGCGCCAATATCAGGACCACCGCGCAGCAGCAGATTCAGGTTCGTGCCGACGATTTCCGGCGGCGCGGCTTCCACCATCGAAGCGCCGATCGTCACCGCCCACAGCGCGAGCTGGTCCCACGGAAGCAGGTAGCCGCTGAAGCTGAGGAACATCGTGCAGAACAGCAGAATGAAACCGGAGAACCAGGTAAACTGGCGCGGTTTCTTGTAACTGCCGGTATAGAATGTTCTCAGCATGTGCAGGAAGACGATCAGCACCATCGCTTCCGCGCCGAGGCGGTGCAGGTCGCGGACGAACTGCCCCAGCGGCACGTTGCTCATGATGCGCAGCATGTCTGCGTAGGCCACTTCCGGCGATGGGGTATAGAAAATCATCAGGAAGATGCCGGTGAGCGTCTCAAAGAAGACGAAGTAGGTCGATAACCATCCGAGACGGAATTCGGGATAGACGCCCGTCACAGATTTATGGAAATAGCTGGGACGCATATGCAGCCAGAAGCCGTCGGCATGTGGCTGCAAGCGGGGGTTCGGCTTACGGCTGGCGGCCTCACCGCGAAGCGCTTCGCGGATATCCTGCACATTCATACCCGCCGTCGCGCGTTCCACGACTTCGTTGACGCCTTCGAAGATCGCCCGCTTTAGTCCCTTTTCCTTGATGTCGTCCAGGAAAGATGGGAACGGAAGAACGGACATGTAGGGTGCTCCTTAATAAACCCTGTGCCGAGCGATAAAAAAGCTTAGTTGTGGCCCGTCCGCTGAAGGCGTCGGCCCGTGTTGATCTCGACGCGCGCCACGGTCTTCCCCTGAATGGGAATCGGGTCGCCCACCTCATTGCTCGTCTGTGAGGTGCCGTCGGTGAAGTAGATAGTGGTCTCGAACCGGTCGAGACTGCGCGGCGCAGGTCCCTCAATGTAGAGTCCGCTCAGTTGGAACTTGGAGCCGTGGCAGGGGCATTCAAAGCGGTGATTCGCCTCTACCCACTTGGGCAGGCAGCCCAGATGTGTGCAGACGCCGTAAAGCACCACCAACCCCTCATCCACATTCGAGACGTGGAAACGACCTGCGGGTTCAGAGATCGGAAAGGTATCCACCTGGGGAATGCGTTCTGGCGGGAAATTGAAGATACCGCCGAACGTGCCTTCCTTGAAGCGAGGCAGCGCAAACCAGATGAACGCCGCGCCGGCCTGGCCGAGCAGCAGCGCGATCGACGCGCCCCAGATGTAGTACAAAAATTCGCGGCGATTTGGCGCGGCGACCTGAACTTTATCCGCCGCTTTCGCCTGAGAGGCGGCGGCTCTGGTTTCACCGGCAGTCATGGTAGCCATGAAACGCTGTCCTCCTGCAACTGATGCATTGAATATACATCAACGAGCGCTGTAAATGAAAAACGTACGGAACTTCGCCGTATTCCACAAAAAAGCGCGCTATTCAACTTCATCTTTTACCCAAATTACTTTGTAAAATGTATCACAAACAGGCGGGGCTGTCAAAGCTATACGATACGACTTTTAACTTGCCGATCACCCGCCTGTGACGCATAATACGCCCCATGACCTTCCAGAAAATCAGTGGTGAGCGCACCCAATGGATCGATATTGCCGATCCCACACTTCATGATGTGGGGATCCTCAGGCGCTTTTACCCGGACCTGCACCCCCTGAACCTGGAAGATGTCCTCAGCTCGATTGAACGACCGAAGATCGATGAGCAGGACGAGTATATCTTCGTCGTGATGCATTTCCCACTATTTGATCCCGCGCAGCGTCTCTCGCGCCAGAGCGAGGTCGATTTCTTCATCGGGCGCAACTATGTGATCACGATCCACGACGACCGTCTCAAGCCGCTGGTGCAGCTTTTCAACGCCTGCCGCGATGACAGCACCGTCTGCCGTTCTGTGCTGGGCAAGAGCGCCTCATACGCCTTTTACGTCATCCTGGACAAGCTGGTCGATTACACCTTCCCGATCCTCTCCAAGGTGGATACCAACATCCGCGAGATCGAGGACAAGATTTTCGATGCGGAAGGACTGAGCCTGATCCGCGATATCGCCCTGGTGCGCCGCGATACCAACGCGCTGCGCCGGATCATCCGCCAGCAGGTGAGCATCATCAACCAGATCGGGCGCGTCAAGAGCGATATCATCCACGAGGAACTTGACGAGTATTTCGACGACCTGGTTGACCATATCCAGCGCGCCCGCGATATCATCGATGAAGCCGCGGAGATCATCTCCAATCTCTCGGAGACGGCAGACAAGCTGATCAGCCACCAGATCAACGCCGTCATCCGCGTGCTGACGGTCTTCTCGGTCATCATGCTGCCGCTGACCTTTGTGACCAGCCTGTTCGGCATGAACGTCCTGCTGCCCTTTCAGGATCATCCGGAGGCCTTCACGCTGATCGCGCTGGTGATGTTTGGCATTACAGGCGGCATGCTCGCCTATTTCCGGTATCGCCGATGGATATGAAACTGAGCAGGAACCACGCCAAAGCGCAGCGTCTGCTGCCCGAACCGGTCATCATCGACTCTGATGCCGCGCTCCGGCGGCTGGTCGAAACCCTGCGCACAGAGACGGCGATCGCCGTCGATACAGAATCGAACAGCCTGTACGTCTATCATGAGCGCGTCTGCCTGATCCAGATTTCGACGCGCACGACGGATTACATCATCGATCCGCTGACGCTGGAGGACTGCTCGCCGCTGGCGGCTGTCTTTGAAGACGAACACATCGAGAAGGTCTTTCACGCCGCCGAATACGACGTGATGTGCATCAAGCGGGATTTCGGCTTCGCCATCCATCATGTGTTCGATACGATGGTGGCGGCGCGCATCTGCGGCTACAAGAATATCGGTCTGGCGACGCTGCTGCGCGAAATCGTGGGCGTCGAGGCGGATAAAAGCCACCAGCGCGATGACTGGGGGCGACGCCCGCTGCCGGAAGAGGGTCTGCTTTACGCGCAGATGGACACCCATTACCTGCTGCGCATTCGCGATCACTTCGCGGCAGAACTGGAAAAGAACGGGCGCTGGCTGGAAGCGCGCGAGATCTTCGACGATCTCTCGCACATCCCGGCGGCGGATCATCAGTTTGACCCGGACGGCTTCTGGCGCATCAGTATCCCCAACAACCTGCGCGATCGGCAGGTCGCCATCCTGCGCGAACTCTATCTGCTGCGCGACGAGCTGGCGCGCCAGCGCAACCTGCCCGCATTTAAGATCATGAGCGATCGCGTGATGATCAGCCTGGCAAGCGCCGCGCCAAAGTCCTACACTGAACTGGAACGCACCGACGGCGTGACCCGGCCGCTGATCAAGCATCACGGCAGGCTGCTTCTGGAAGCGATCAAACGCGGGCAAGCCGCGCCGATTCCAGCGCAGCCGCAGCCTGATCCGCCCACCGATCCGATCACGGTTGAACGCTACACCGCCCTGCGCGAGTGGCGCAAGGCGCGCGCCAGCCAGCGCGGAGTCGAAAGCGATGTGATCCTGCCACGGGATGCCTTGTGGACGATCGCCCTGCGCGCGCCGCGCTCGCTCGACGATATGCGCGACATTCGCGGGCTGGGCCCCTGGCGGCAGGCGGAATATGGCAGGGAACTGCTCGAAGTCATCCGGCGTTTCGAGCGCAGGAAAGGCTAAAGCCCGGCATGAAAATCTCATTTATGGGGGCGGCGAAAACCGTCACCGGCTCACAGCATCTGATCGAAGTCAACGGCAAGCGCATCCTGCTCGACTGCGGTCTGTTCCAGGGGCATCGCGCCGATACCTACGAGCGCAATCTGAACCTGCCCTACGATCCGAAATCGATCGATCTCGTCATCCTGTCCCATGCCCACATCGACCATTCCGGCAATCTGCCGAATCTGGTCAAACAGGGCTATCGGGGGGACATCCTGTGCACCTACGCCACGCGCGATCTGTGCGCCACGATGCTGATGGACAGCGCGCATATTCAGGAAGGTGACATCGAATACGTCAACAAGCAGCGGCGCAAGCGCGGCGAGCCGCCCGTCGGCCCGCTGTACACGCAGCAGGACGCGGCGCACAGCCTGGAATACTTCACCAGCTTCGGCTACGACCGCCCGCGCCAGGTGCTGCCCGGCATCACGCTGACCCTGCGCGATGCGGGGCACATGCTCGGCAGCGCTTTCGTCGTCCTCGATATCGAGGATCATGAGGCGCATCGGGATGTGCGGCTGGTCTTCAGCGGAGATGTGGGGCGCGCGGGCATCCCGATCATCCGCGACCCGGCGACGATCGACTCGGCAGATGTGCTGATCCTTGAAAGCACCTATGGCGACCGGCTGCACCCGCCCTATCAGGATGACGCCAAAGCGCTGGAGCGCATCATCGGCGAGGCCTTCAAACGCGGCGGGCAGATCCTCATTCCGGCGTTCGCCGTCGGGCGCACCCAGCAGATCGTTTACACGCTGCATCAGCTTGCGATCCGGGGCGATATCCCGGAACTGCCGATCTTCGTGGACAGCCCGCTGGCGATCGATGTGACGGCGATCTTCCGCCTGCATCCCGAATGCTATGACCAGGACATGCGCGATTTCATCTCGGAAAACGGCGGGCGCGATCCGTTCGGCTTTGACATGCTGACTTACACGCGCAAGGTCGAAGACAGCAAGCGCCTCAACTTCCTGACCGAACCCGCCATCATCATCAGCGCGAGCGGCATGGCAGAAGCCGGACGCATCCTGCATCACCTGAAGAATCGTATCGAAGACCCGCGCACGACCATCCTGTTTGTTGGTTTTCAGGCGGAGCATACCCTGGGGCGGCGTATTCTGGACGGCGCGAAGGAAGTCCGCATCTTCGGCGAGCCGTACCGCAACAACGCGCATATCGAGGCGCTGGAAGGGTTCAGCGGTCATGCCGACCGGGATGAACTGCTGGCGTGGGTCGGCGCGATCGAACGCAAGCCGAAGCGCACCTTTCTCGTCCACGGAGAAGAGCCGTCCGCCGTGGCGCTGGCACAGTCGCTCCATCAGGCTTATGGTCTGCGCGTGGATGTGCCCAACTGGAAAGACCGTGTGGAGATCCTCTGATGCCCGGCAAAAGTCCTTTTCGCGATGACTGGCTGGCGTGCATGCGCGCTCATTATGCCCACGTCATCCGCACCAACGACACCGTGACCGAGCGGACGCTGCGCGGAGTCCTGCTGTCCGTCGGCTTCAGCGAGAGCGAGCTGACCGAGATCTATGTGACCGCCAGCATGCACGTCGATCAGGTCGGGGCGGATTTCACGCCCGATCCGGCAGTGATCGAGGCGCTGGCACAGCAGGCAGCCGAGATCATCGCCCAGCCGCCGGAAGCTGTCACGCAGGAAACACTTGAAATTCTGGCGGAAGCCGCCGCGGAGATCAGTGAAGAGGTCTTCGAATCGCGTCCTGAGGAGGACGACGTTCCACCGCCGGATTCCCCTACTCAGCTAAGCCTGTTCTGAGATGCGCCAGCCAGCCTATGCCACAATCGACGATCATGAATCAACCTTCATCTGATCTCAGTAACTCGCCGGAGCAGGCGCGGCGTGTGCGTGCGGCGCAGCAGATCGCCGACGCCTGCCCGCCGACGCTGTGCGACGAGATCGCGCTGACCGGCTCGACGGCGCGCGGGCTGGCCGACGCCGACAGCGATCTGGAAATCAACCTGTGGAGCGACGCCCTGCCGCCGCTGGAGCTGCGCCGCGCCTGGCTGGAAGCAGCGGGCGTGCAGGATATCGAGGCGGATTTCACCCCGCGCAGTGACGGCGCGTTCCGTATGGCCGGCTGGTGGAATGAGGGCGACGAACAGCCCTTCGAGATCGAGTTCAACTGGCAGACGTATGAGAGCATGGAAGCGCTGGTGACATCGCTGACGGGCGACGCTGCGCCGTCCGTCCCGCACAGGCATCTGACCGTCGGCGAGCTGCTCACGACGGCGCGCCCCCTGCGCACCACGGGCAGGCTGTCAGCGTGGCAGGCGCGGCTGGCGGAACACTCACAGGCGCTGCGTGACGCCTTGACCGGGCAGGCGCTCACCCTGTGGCGTGATGCAGCCCGTCATGAGATGACGCTGCGGCTGATGCGGCGCGGCGAACGCCTGTCGCTGACTGCACGCCTGATCGACGACCTGAACGCGCTGATGCGGCTGCTCTACGCCATCAACCGGCGCTATGAGCCTTCCGCCAAATGGACGATCACGCTGGCACGCCGGCTGCCGATCCAGCCGGATCATCTGGAAGCGCGCCTCAACGCTGCGCTTGACGGAGACGAAAGCGGGGTGCGCGCCGCTTACGAGCTGATCGCCGATACGCTGCGGCTGCTCACGCCAACCCCGGAACGAGACGCGGCGCTGGCAGAAATTCAGCGCGTGTTAACTTCACTCAGTCTGCCCGAATCGACATGAAGGATCAGACCTTCGCGCCGGGCATTCAGCCAGATTCAGGTGTAAATTCGAGCTGCCGCCAGAGCGGGGATGACAGGCGACAAATGACAACGCCGGGAACGAGGGGGAACCGCCGATGCTGCAAACGCTGAACGGGAAGACAGTTTTTGTGACGGGCAGCGCCCGCCGGGTAGGACGCGGGATTGCGCTCGGCTTTGCCCGCGCCGGGGCAAACGTCGTGATCCATCACAGCAATTCTGACGCCGATGCCAAAGAGACCGCCAGAGAAGCGCGCTCGCTGGGTGTCGATGCGCTGATCGTCAAGGGCGATCTCAGCCAGCATGAGCAGGTTGCAGCGATCTTCGAGCAGGCGATCGCGCACTATGGGCAGATTGACGTGCTGGTCAACAGCGCCAGCAACTTCGAGGCGAACCCGCTGCTGGATATCCCGCCGGAAGAATGGCGCAGTGTGATCGATGTCAACCTGAGCGGGCCGTTCTGGTGTACGCAGCACGCCGCCCGCAGCATGCGCGATAACGGCATCGCAGGCTGCATCATCAACATCGCCGATAACGCCGGGCTGCGTCCCTGGATGAAGCGCCCGCATCACAGCATTTCCAAAGCCGGGCTGGTCATGCTGACGAAAGTCACCGCACGCTCGCTGGCGCAGTACCAGATCCGCGCCAACTGCCTGGTGCTGGGACCTGTGCTGATCTCGCCGGGGATGAGCGCCGACGCATGGAAGAAGGTGGAAGCCCGCCTGCCGCTCGAACGCAGCGGCGACCCGGACGATGCCGCCCGCGCCGCCGTGTTCGTGGCAACCAACGACTTCATCACCGGCGCGGTCATCCGCGTGGACGGCGGCGAATGGCTGGGCGACGCAACCAACGATTACTACGCTTGACCAACGTCATCCTGACGCAGACGCGCGCTGTGGTATGATTCAGGCACTGTGTGCCGGGCGAGGAACAGGAAAAGACTGAATGGCGGATGCGGCAGCCGTGCGCGAGCAGATTCGCGCGTTCATCACCCGTGATCTGATCCGTGACGCAAAATACCCTCTGGCGGATGATGAGCCGATCATCACCGCCGGGCTGATCGACTCGTTCGCGCTGGCTGAACTCGGCGTATTCGTCGAGCAGCAGTTCGGCGTCTACATCCCCGATCCTGACCTGACCGTCGCCAAAATGAATACGCTCGATCAGATGGTGGCGCGGGTGCTGCGCGATCTGTAATCGTCCACGTTCGGAAGTTCTCCAAACCCTATGCTGATGCTCGAAAACCGTGCCGATATGAATACGCTGCTGGATGCGATCACGCTCACGCGGGCGGATGTGCGCCCGGCGATCACGTATGTCGAGACCGATCGCGATCCGATCGTGGTCTCGCGGGCGGAGTTTGAACAGCAGACCCGGCGCTATGCCCATGCGCTTGACGCGCTCGGCGTCGGCGCGCGCGATCTGGTCATCATGGCGCACACACAAAATCTGGAGAGCATCTTCGCCTTCTGGGGCGCGCTGCGGCTCGGCGCGATCCCGTCGATGTTCCCGACGCTCACTGAAAAGCTCGATCCTGAAATCTATCAGCGCAGCATGGCGGAACTGGCCAGCAGCTCCGGCGTGCGCGCCGTGCTGACGACAGACGAGTTTGCGCCGTCCCTGCGCGGGTTACTGGCATGCACCGTGATCGCCAGCAGCGAGATCGCGGCGGCGTTGAAGGGCGAACCGGCGCATGCCCCATCCGCGCTGTCCGCGCCCGATCCGGATGCCATCGCCTTTCTACAGCACAGCAGCGGCACGACGGGTTTGCAGAAAGGCGTCGCGCTGTCTCATCGCGCCGTGCTGAACCAGATCGCCAGCTACAGCACTGCGCTCGAACTCAATGAATCTGATGCCGTGGTGAGCTGGCTGCCCCTGTATCATGATATGGGGCTGATCGCCGGTTTTCTCATGCCGCTGATCCAGGGAATACCGCTCATCCTGATGTCCCCGTTCGACTGGGTCAGTCATCCGGCGCTGCTGCTCAAGGCGATCGATGCGTATGGGGCGACGCTCTGCTGGCTGCCAAACTTCGCCTACAACCACTGTGCGCGGCGCATCCGCCAGCGAGACAGTGACGGCTTGTCGCTCCGTTCGATGCGGTTATTCATCAACTGCTCGGAGCCAGTCTACGCCGAAAGCCATGCGCTGTTTGCCGAACGCTTCGCGCCGAACGGCATCACGCCAGAGATGCTCGCGGTCAGCTATGCCATGGCAGAGAACACCTTTGCCGTGACGCAAACGCCGATCGGCACGCTGCCCAGACACGATATCGTGGATCGCGCCCGGCTGGAAGGCGATCGTATCGCCGAGCCTGTGCCCGCTGATCATCCCAATGCGCAGATCCGCGTTTCGTGTGGGACTCCGATCGCGGGCAGCCGCGTTCGCGTCGTCTCGCCAGAAGATCCGTCACAGCCGCTGCCAGAGCGCCACGTAGGGGAGCTGGCGGTACAGAGCGACTGTATGCTGACCGAATATTATCGCCGCCCGGATCTCAACCCCTTTCGTGACGGCTGGTATCTGACCGGCGACTACGGCTACATCGCGGATGGCGAGGTGTATGTGGTCGGTCGCAAAAAAGACCTGATCATCCACGCGGGCAAGAATATCTTCCCCCAGGATATCGAGGCGATCGTCAACGACGTGCCGGGCGTCCATGCCGGGCGCGCCGTCGTCTTCGGCGTTCCGGATGCCCGCGAAGGCACGGAACTGATCGCCATCGTCGCCGAAGTGCGCGCAGACGAAGTGCAGCCGCACGCGCAGATCAGCGCCGCCATCAGGCAGGCAGTTGCCCGGTCGGCCTCGGTCAGCGCCGCCTATGTTCAGTTAGTGGATAGCAAATGGCTGATCAAGACCTCCAGCGGAAAAATCGCCCGCGCCGCCAACCGCGACAAATGGCTGGCGGAACGGGCAGCACAGACCTCGGTTCCCTCCGCCACACCGCACAGGGGGACAGAATGAAGATCCGCCTGCGCCCACTGGTCGCCGCCGCCATTCTGATCATCCTGAGCGTGATCGGCGCGTTCGCCATCGCGCAGGGCAGCATTGAGGCTGAAGTCGTGCCGATGGACGCCGTGCTCCGCCTGCGCGCCGCGCCGTCCACCGAGAGCGCCATCCTCGATCTGCTCGAACCGGGCACGCCGCTTGATCTGATCGGCCGCACGCCGGACAGCCGCTGGCTGGCGATCCGCACGGCCGATGGCAAGGTCGGCTGGGTCTGGTCGCTGTATGTCAACGTCTACATCGATCTCAACGGGGTATGCGTCGTCGGTGAGGCCAGCCTGCTTGCCGCCTGCGCAGATTTCGCCGCCGATACCACCATCAACATTCTGGAGACCTTCCAGCGTGGGCAGGCGCTCGGCAATCAGGCGAATATTTTCGCCAAGGTTGGGGACAGCATCACCGTGAGCGATCACTTCCTTGTGCCGATCGGCGCGGGCGCATACAACCTCGGCTCATTCACCGAACTTCAGCCGGTGATCGATTTCTTCTCCAGCGGGCGCGTCTTCGGCGTCAATCCCTTCATGCGCCGTTCGCTGGCGGCGGAAATCGGCTGGGCAGCGCCATCCGTGCTCGACCCGAACAACGCCAACCCGGCACAATGCCTTGCCGGAGAGTCGCCGCTGGCGTGTGAATATCGCCTCATCCGCCCCGCGATCGCGCTGATCATGTTCGGCACTAACGACGTGGGCTATATGGAGCCGGCAGTTTACCAGTTCAATCTGGAACGCATCGTCCAGATCTCGCTTCAGAACGGCGTCATCCCGGTGCTGAGCACGATCCCCGATCGTCTCGACATGCCCAATCGTGTCCAGATCTTTAACGGCATCGTGAGTACGGTTGCTTCCGAACAGCGCGTGCCGCTGTGGGATTTCTACTCGGCGACGGTGACACTGCCCAGCCGTGGGCTGACGTTTGACGGCGTTCACCCGTCAAGTGGACCGCGCGGCTATGACAGCGCGGCCGATTTCCGTACGGAAAATCTGGCGTATGGTTACGTGGTGAGGAATCTGACGGCGCTCCAGATGCTCAATGCCATCTGGCGCATCACGCAGTAAAAAGGCGGCGCAGGCTCTCGATGCCGTCAGACTGGCTGATCCACGACGCGGCGATCATCACCGCATCCGGCTGAAGCGCCGCCAGGCTGCGGGCTTCATCCAGCGTCCGGATCGCGGGCGCGATCGCGACGCGGATATGCGACGGAACCTGCGCCCGCAGTTGTTCGAGCAGCGCCAGATTCAGCGTGCCATCCCTGCGGCGCGAGCCGATCGTGATCACCTGAGGGCTGAAGGCGAGCGCCGTCGTCATCTCATGCAGATCGCTGACGTTGACGACCGCCGCCATGCGGTTGCGCTGCGTCGCCGAGATCAGCGTGCGCAGGGCTGAGCTGTCCAGATGCCGCGCGGAGAGAGTCACGGCAGAAGCTCCGGCGGCACGCGCTTCGATCACCTGATATTCGTCAACGACATAATCCTGCCAGACGACCGGGGCGCGCACCGCCCGCGTCACCAGCGCCAGATCCTCAACGCCGTCCGTATAGGGCTGGCTATTAACAACCGCATCGGTCTGGAGGCTGAAGCCGTCGATACCGAAGCGCTTGAAGCGCAGCGCCAGCGCGACCGGATCATAGCCGGGCTTGCCTGCATGACCGATCACGCCGAGAAATGTCACACTGCTGCCGCCGACAGTGCACAGCAGCGGTTCCGGGCGGCGCTGCAAACTGGCGATGGCGCGCACCGCATCCAGCGGCGTTTTCGCCTTGCGTTCGTCTATCCAGTGTCGTTTGATCTCAAGCAGATGCTCAAGCTCGTGAACGGGGATTTCGGTCTGCATCAAAAAAACGATCTGCACCGTGAAATTTACAGTAGTATTATTTGACGGGATTTTTGAATTGGGCGCAATACCCCAATCCCCGTAAAGATTGTTATAATTCTGCTACGATATCGTATGTTGTCATCACAAAAGGTCAGGTTGTGGAGCTTTCGCGCGAGGAAGTCCGCCGGATTGCGGAATTAGCCAAACTGAACCTGAGCGATGCAGAAGTTGATCTGTATGCCGGGCAGCTTTCCAGCATTCTGGGATACTTCCGCAGACTTCAGGAAATCGACACGTCACATATCGCGCCGACTGCCTCGGTGCTGCCGCTGAGCAACGTCTTCCGGCAGGATATCCCTGAGCCGGCACTGCCGCCGGAGCAGGTGATCGCCAATGCCGCCAGCGCCCGCGACAATCAGTTTCTGGTCAGCAACATCCTGGAGAACGACTAGCCCGCCACTTCACAGCAAGGGGGAACGATGAACGACGATCCGGCACGGCTCATCTACGCTGCGGGCATCCGCAGAAGACGTTCGTTCGGGTTGTTCGTGCGCATGCTGGTCGCCGTGATCGCCGTCGCGGCGGCGTACTACGCGCTCCATGAAGCCTCGCTGCGCGGTCTCGTCTCTCTCTCGCTGCTCGATGTCGGCAAGCTTGCCGCGATCATCCTGGGCGGCTGGTTCGCCATTCGTGCCATTTACCACTTTTTCAGCGCCATCTTCCGCCGTTCCGAGACGATCCGTATCTACGATAAGGGATTCCTGTGGGCGCGCGGCGGCGAAAGCAAGAAGCATCTGTGGGGGCAGGTCGTCCGCTTCCGCGAGGGCGCGCACGGTTGGCTGTTCCGGCGCGGCGCGCACGTGCTGACGATGAGTGACGGCAGCATTTACGCCTTCACCGCGCGGCACGGCAATACGGCTGCCTTCGCCCGCGCTGTCCGTCCATTTGCGGCGCGTGTCACGGCGGCGCGCATCGGCAAGGCGCTGCGGGAAGGCACAGTTGTTCAGCTTCACCCGAAGCTCACGGTGCATCCGGAAGGCATCCGCGCCAAAGACAAAACGATTCGCTGGGGGAACCTGCAAATAGGCGTCAAGGGCGGGCGTGTCGTCATTCGGGCGCGGACGCGGGAAGGCGTCAAAACTGCCGCCCGGCTGCCGCTGCACCAGATCGACAACGCTGGCGGACTGCTCGATCTGGCGCGCAGTATGTACGCCCAGATGCGGGACGCACGACGGGTCAAGGCGACGCAGGTGCGCCCTGGCACAGCCAGCTATGGCAGCAGCCGGGCACGCGCCACCACCCCGGCAAGAGCAGCCGCCCGCCGCCGATGATCCTCTCGCGTCACCGGCTGCCTCACCCCTATCGCGGACTGATCACGGCGCTCTGGCTGGCGATCCCGCTGCTGCTGCTCGGCGCGGCGCTGATCAGCCGGGGAATCTCCGCCAGCCTGTTCGATGTGCGCCTGCTGCTGCTCATCCTGCCGATGTGCATCCCCGCGTGGCATGCATGGCAGGAAGGCGTCGATGTACGCCGGGATGGGGTCGTTTCGCGCTTGCATCTGCCCCGCTTCTATCCCTATGCTGCGCTGGCACGCTGGCAGTACGACTCTGCGCCGGACAAGCGCGTGCTGAAGGTCTGGGATCGCGCCGGGCGCACGGCGCTCGAATGCCGCCCGGTGCTGACCGGCTTTGACCGGTTGCTCGCGCATCTGCGCGAGCGGGTTCACGAATCGCCGCCCCGCCAGTCCGCTGGTTGAAAAGCGCGCGCCCCGGCGCTACACTCACCCGCACTTTAGCACACACGTTCAGAAGCGGAGAGCGCTCATGACCGAGGAACGCGCCATCAAACTGGTCGAGATCGTCCGGCAGATCAAGGGCTGTACGCTGTGTGGGCTGCACAGAGGGCGTACCCACGCCGTGCCGGGCGCGGGCGATACCACCAGCCCGATCCTGTTCATCGGCGAGGGTCCCGGCTTCAACGAAGACAAGCAGGGGCTTCCGTTTGTGGGGCGCAGTGGCGATCTGCTCGTCAAACTCCTGCGCTCGATCGGCTTGACGCGCGATCAGGTCTTCATCACCAACGTGGTCAAATGCCGCCCGCCGGAGAACCGCGATCCGCTGCCAGAGGAAATCGCGGCGTGCAAACCCTACCTCGACCGGCAGATCGAGCTGATCGATCCGCTGGTGATCGTCACGCTGGGGCGCTTCAGCATGGCGCGCTATTTCCCCGGCGGCAAGATCACCCAGATTCACGGCAAGCCGAAGTTCGATGACCGCCGCGCCTACCTGCCGCTCTTTCATCCAGCGGCGGTGCTGCGTTCTCCGTCGCTCGAACCGGCGATGCAGACGGATTTCAACAAGATTCCCCTGCTGGTGGAGGAAATGCGCAAACGCCGCCGCGCCGCCCTGCCCCCGGCTGACTCTGCATCGAATGAGGATGGCACACCCACCCAGTTAAGCCTGTTTTAGGCTTTTTTCCTTCGCTGGTTCAAAGTGGTATAACCTACCCGTTCCTGCTATCTGGATTTTTGAGGAGAAGCCGCAATGGCGAACTTTGACCTGACGCGCCGCCTGACCACCGCCGAGGGCGGCAAGATCATCCTGCTGGTGATGGACGGGCTTGGCGGGCTGCCGATGACGCCCGACGGCAAGACTGAGCTGGAAGCGGCGAATACGCCGAACATGGATCGTCTGGCGCGCGAGGGCAGCGTCGGCCTGAGCATCCCCGTAGCGCGCGGCGTTGCGCCGGGCAGCGGTCCCGCGCATCTGGCGCTCTTCGGCTACGATCCCCTGGTCTACGATATCGGGCGCGGCGTGCTGGAAGCGATCGGTATCGGTCTGAACGTCGGCCCCGGTGATGTGGCGGTGCGCGGCAATTTCTGTACGCTCGACGCGAACGGGCTGATCAGCGACCGGCGCGCCGGGCGCATCTCGACGGAAGAAGGCGCGGTGCGCGTTCAGCTTTTGCAGGACATCGCGCTGGACGGCGCGACGGCTGAAGTCAAGGTGGGCGAGGGCTACCGTTTTGCGCTTGTGCTGCGCGGCGAAGGGCTGAGCGACGCTGTCGCCGATACCGATCCGCAGGCAACCGGCGTTGCGCCCCTGCCAGCCATCGCCGAAAAACCCGAAGGCGAGCGCACCGCCGCGCTCATCAATGACTGGATTGCACAGGCCACCCGCCGGCTGGAAGGTCATGCGCCGGCCAATGGGCTGACCCTGCGCGGCTTTGCCACTGATCCCGCGCTTCCCAAGTACAGCGATGTCTACAAGCTGAAAGCAGCCTGTGTCGCCGTCTACCCGATGTACAAGGGCGTGGCGCGGCTGGTGGGCATGGACGAGATCGAGACGCACATGCACGACAGCGTGCAGGACGAATTCGATCATGTCGCCCGCATCTACAATGACTACGACTTTATCTTCTGTCACGTCAAATACACGGACAGCCGTGGCGAGGATGGCGATTTTGATGCCAAGGCGAAAGTCATCGAGCAGGTGGACGCCGCACTGCCCACGCTGCTCAACCTGAACCCGGATGTGCTGATCATCACCGGCGATCATTCCACCCCAGCGAAGCTGCGCTCGCATTCGTGGCATCCCGTGCCAACGCTGCTGTATGCGCCGGGAACGCATATGCCGGATCGGGCGCAGGCCTTCGGCGAGCGCGAATGCATGGGCGGCGCGCTGGGGCAGTTCCCGGCAACTGATCTGATGATGCTGGCGCTGGGACATGCGCAGCGCATGCAGAAATACGGGGCGTAACGCGATTTTTCTGCCTGGACTGGGGTGAAACACAAAGGTCAGGGACGATAGCGCATGACCGACGTGATCGTCATCGGCGGCGGGCTGACCGGGCTGGCTGCTGCCTGGGAGCTGGAGCGCCAGCGCGTTGATTACACGCTGATCGAGGTCAAGCCGCGCCTCGGCGGCAGCATCCGCACTGAGCGTGTCGGCGGCTGGACGCTGGAGGCAGGCGCGTTCGTGCTGGAACAGTATCGCCAGTGGCACTTTCTGCGCCATCTGGGACTGCCGGATGACACGCTGATCCGGCTGGCGCGCTACCGCCACGGGCATACCGTCGTCTTCCGGCATGGAACGGAAACGCTCATACAGGCGCTGGCAAGCCGCCTGACAGGCACGATTCTGACACGGATGGCGGTGAGCAGCGTCGGACGGCTGGAAGCGGGCGATCGGCTTGGGGTGTGCCTGGAAAACGGCGTCCTCATGACCGCCCGCGCCGTGATCGTCACCGCGCCTGCCCGTTACGCCGCGCACCTGCTCTGGACGATCAGCCCGGATATCAGCCTGCTGCTCGAAGATTATCAGTATGAACGGGTGGCGCGCGTCTCGCTCGGCTTTCGTCGCGAAGACGCCCCGCAGATCACG
>SZPD01000464.1 GCA_030263515.1 Anaerolineae bacterium CFX9
GTTGATCGTGACAGGGCTGCTGCAAGCCAACCAGAACGATGCGTTCACCGGCTTGTTCAGCGCTGGCAACGACTACTCGCTTGTGTTGGCGCTTAAGCATGTGCTGGTGATCGCGATGGTCCTCATCACCCTGATCCGCAGCCTCGGCCTGAAGAAGTGGAACCTCGCGGTTCCGGCGAAAGAAAAGCTGAGCGCGCGGCTGCTGGTTACTAACCTCGCGCTGGGGGTCGGAGTGCTGTTGTTAAGCGGCGTCTCGGCGGCGCTCGCGCGCTGATGGCCCTCTGCAAAGCTTGCTCCGCCCGTTGTATTCGGATCAGCGGGTGGAGCAAGCTGCGCTCCTGCGCAAGAACACACAATACCGGCGGCCCCGTGCGGCCCGCCAGAGCGCCTAACACGCTCTAGAGGCGGCGCGCGCGGTTTCAATCCACGCTCCCCGCGTGGGGGAGCGACGTTGAGCAGATCGCACTTCTCATAAGCTACTTTCGCTCACTTTCGAGCTGTCTTGGGGCCAGTATGCTACAGTGGCAGCAAGCAGGAGGACAGCCGTGGCAGCCAACCCGATCTCGAGCGCTGTGCCTCACTTGGTCGAGTTCAGCCTGCTGTATGAACGAACCGGATAGGGTTCGCCTGCAGCACATGCGCGATGCGGCCCAAGAAGCGCTTGAATTCTCAACACGCCGCACCCGCCAAGACCTGGACAACGACCAGATGCTGGTCCGGGCGCTGTCCGATGTCCATCGGCATTATGGGTGAAGCAGCCGCCAGGATCAGCACAGAATTCCGCACAGTACACCCCGACATCCCCTGGCCGGAGATTACCCCCTGCGGAATCGCATCATTCATGCCTTTTTCGAGCTTAATCTGGACTTCGTCACAAATGTCCGATCACGGAAAATCTTGTTCGATTTCCCAGTATTTTAACCCTGATGATTGTCCAGACATATCGGCTTGAAGTGAGGTGATAGACCCTGGAGCTGGATAATGGTTTAGCCGCATGCGCCGCTGGAGAACTAGCGGTTTTTGCTCAACCCACATTCTAATGGTCAGAATAATATCGCCATGCGTCACCGCAACAATGTGACTATTGGGGTATTGCTGACATATCCGCTTGACAAATCGTCGCGCCCGTTCAATTAGATCCTGTGGCTGCTCGTATTCATCAGGAATACCGCAGTAAATATCCTGCAATTCCAGAAACTCAGCTAGCGGCCATCCCTCATACGGCGTCATGACCTCGTTCAGTAAGCCCGAGATACGAAGCTTGACTCCTGCTGTAGAGGCGATAGGGAGTGCGGTCTGTCGGGCACGGAGTAACGGGCTGCTATACACAGCAGCGATTGGATATATTTCCAGGCATGAGGCCACTTTCTCAGCTTGAGACCTCCCGGTCGAGGACAACCGAAACCGTGGACGGCGACCATACAGTATTTGCTGAGGGTTATGTACCTTTCCGTGCCGCACAAAATGAATGACTGTCATTTCTGATCGGTTTTCGAGGTGGAGTGAAGTGGCATCAACCATTCAGTTGTTTTCTCAGTTCAGCCGGTTCGTTTGTGAAAATGCCGTCAACGCCGGCTTGTACCAGACGCATAATCATTTCAGCAGATACTGCCCGCTCGGAGATCAATGAGGTCAAAACCCCTATTTCCTTACAATGCGCCTGCCACACTGCCCCCTCAGTAATGTCTGAAACATCCCCAAATAGAAACACGGGGAAACGGGAGCTATCACCGCCCCGATTGGTTGGCAAAGGCCACGTTTCTGGCGCATGTAACTTCTCGTGAAAACAGAGTGTTGCAATCCTGGTGTCCAGCCGCCGGAGTGAAGTGATCGCATCGCGATCCGCTGAGATGATGATTGTGTCGTCCAGGCGGCGTGTGCGCTGGAGCAATTCGACCAGCCGTAGTTCTATTCCGGGATAGCTCCGGGAACCAGCTTTCACCTCGATCACCACCCCCACCCGGCCCCTGATCAGCGCAAGCACGTCCGCTAGAGTTGGGATGCGCTCGCCGGCGAAGCGATAGTTCATCCAACTCCCCGCATCGAGCACTTGTAGCTCACCAAGCGTCTTGTGCGCTACCAGCCCACTGCCATTGGTAGTCCGGTCGACTGTTTCGTCATGGATCACGACTAACTGCTGGTCGGCGGTCTGGTGTACATCCAGCTCGATCCAGTCTGCACCTTGCTGGATCGCGCGCTCGAATCCGACGAGCGTGTTCTCAGGTGCCTCAGCGAGAACCCCTCGATGCGCGATCACCCACGGACGTACCTGCTGTCCCATCGCCCCTTCCCCGTTCACCGTCAAACGCGTTCGGTCGTTACATCGGTGATATCGCGCAGCCAGTCACCAATCGTCCCAACGGCCATCGTCACAATCACCAGCGCAATTCCTGGCATCACCGCGCACCAGGGAGCATTCGTCAAAAACTGCCGCCCGTCGCTGATCATATTACCCCAGGACGGCGTTGGCGGTCGGACCCCGATTCCCAAGAAGCTGAGACCGCTTTCCAGCAGGATGATCTCGG
>SZPD01000035.1 GCA_030263515.1 Anaerolineae bacterium CFX9
GCGCGCTGACTGGCGGCGTCTGATCGTGCTGGGGCTGGTGATGTACACCTTCACGCAGGGGGCACAGTTTCTGGCGCTGCAATTTCTGCCGGCTGCCTCGCACAGCATGATGCTGAACGCCACCGCTCTGGTCGTGCTGCTGATCGGCATCGTCTGGCTGTCGGAATATCCGACTCGCGTTCAGATCGCGGGTCTGATCCTCTTTCTCGCGGGTGTCGTCCTCTATTTCTTCCCGGCGGATTTCACAGGCACACAGATCACCGGTTTGGCGATCACTGCTTTTCAGGTGTTCGCCAATGCAGGCGCGGTGACGCTGGGCCGCAGGATGAACCGAACAGGGACGATCTCGCCGCTTCTCATCACCACCGTCAGCATGGGGATCGGTTCAGCCGCGCTCATCGTCAGCGGGCTGCTCACAGAAGGGCTTCCACAGCTTGATCTTCGGGGCGCAGGAATTCTTCTGTGGCTGGCGTCGGTGAACACAGCGTTTGCCTTTACCCTGTGGAATCATACCCAGCGCACGCTCTCCGCGATGCAATCGAGCATGATCAACAGCACCATGCTGATTCAGATCGGTTTGCTGGCCTGGATTTTTCTGGGGGAAGCGCTTGCTCCGCAGGCAGTTGTGGCGATGCTGATGGCGGCGGCGGGCGTTCTGCTGGTGCAGATGCGCCGCCTGCCTGTTCCGTTTGCCATCAGACACCTCATGTATCCTCTACGCGAACGGCCAGTTTTTCACAGACTGCAAAAAAAAGATGATGACTGACAGTGCGCCGCTGCAAGGAAAAGATTCACAAATGTGATTTGACGAGTGTGCAGCAAGTCGAGTAGTGTTGATTTTATGAACAGACGTGACTCGCTTTCGGCAGCGGCGGAAACGACCGACCGCCTCGTTCAGGTGGCGCGAGCCTACTACCTGGATGATCAGACGCAGGAACAGATCGCGCTGACGCTCGGCGTCTCGCGCAGTCTCGTCTCGCGTCTGCTGCGGATGGCGCGCGAGCGCGGCATCGTTCGCGTCGAGGTTGTCGATCCGGCGCTGGCTTCGATGGAGCTGGTCACCGTTGTCCGCAGGTGTTTTCCGCATCTGCGCCAGGTAGTGATTGCGCCTACCATGAGCGGCAGCCCGGACGCCGTGCGGGCGATGGTCGGGCGGTATGGCGCGCAGTTCCTCCACAGCGCGCTGGAGCCGAATCAGCATCTCGCCATCGGCTGCGGGCGGACGCTGCGCGCGCTGGTGGATGCCATGAGTCCCCGCCAGACGCATACCCGCGTCGTTCAGGCGATGGGCAATATCGGCCACGAAGCGCAGAGTGTCGATTACAACGAGATCGCCTGGCAGGCAGCGGAGGCGCTCGGCGGACGCGCCTACTATCTGAGCGCGCCAGCCGTCCTGGGGCGAACGTCGGCAGACGCGGCGTCGTTCATCGCAGGCAACCCGTCGCTCAAGGTCACGCTCGATCTGGCGCGGAATGCACAGATGTTTGTGGTGGGGATCGGCTCGATCGAATCGGAGCAGTTGTATGTTCGCAGCGGGCTGATCGCGCAGGAGGAGCTGGACACGCTCCACGGCGCAGTCGGCGATATCTGCGGGCGCTTCTTCGACATCGAAGGGCATGAACTGCCAGCGCCATTCAGCAATCGGATGGTCGGCATCACTCTGGACGACCTGAAGAACGCGCCGCTGTCGATAGGCGTGGCGGCGGGCAGCGAAAAAGTGAGCGCCATTCTTGGCGCGCTGAGGGGGCGTTTCATCAACGTACTCGTGAGTGATGAGCAGACTGTTCGCTCGGTTGTCGAACTCGCGGAGGTTGCCCGGCAGTGAGCGAGGCGTTTGCCACGCCGTTAAATGTGCATTGAGCAAACTGAAAACTGGAGTTCTGTCATGAAGAGTCGTTTTCTGCTCGTGATTTTGGTTCTGGCACTGCTGCCGCTGGCGTTCGCCTTTGCGCAGGATGAAGAAGAAGAAGCTCTGGGATCGTTTGCCGATCTCGAATTGACCGACGAAGAAGTTGAGGCAGCGATCGAAGCGCTCGGCGAAGATGGCTTCATCGGCATCGTTGCCTGCACCTACAGCACCGATTATCACTTCAAGGTCGCCGATTCTGCGCGCGCGCGCGCTGAGGAACTTGGCATTCGCGCTGAGATTTTCGACTCGCAGATCAACGTAGAGCGCCAGATCAGCGGTATCGAGAGCTTTGTCGCCAACGGCGTCAGCGTTCTGATCGTCTGCCTGTTCGACCCGCCCAGCGTGCAGGATGCGCTTCAGGCGGCGGCGGATGCCGGTGTTCAGATCGTGCAGTATGCCGGTCGCCAGATGGCAGACCTGGGCGGCGTGACTATCAGCATCGAAGATGCCGATCTCGGTTTTGCGGCGGGTGAATATGCCGCGCAGCTCATCAACGAAGAGATGGACGGCGAAGCAAATGTCGCCATTCTGGACTATCCTGATGTCGCCAATGTCGTCGTCCGTGCGGACGCCATCCGCGCCGCGCTGGAAGAATTTGCCCCCAATGCCGTGATCGTTGGCAACTACCTGGGTGGCACGACGGAATTTGGTCTCGCCTCGATGGAATCCGCCCTGGTTGAACATCCTGAGATCAATGTCGTCGTCAGCATCAACGATGCGGGCGCTTACGGCGCGCTTCAGGCGCTGGAGAACCTCGGACGCGATGATGCCATCATCGTCGGCATTGATGCTGAACCGCAGGCGCTGGAATACATCGCTGAAGGCGGCATGTATCGCGGCACGATCGATACCTCGCCCGCGCTGACCGGTATCAACAGCATGAACGCGGCCGTCAAACTGCTGGCGGGTACGGAAATTCCTCAGAACATCGCTGTCACCGTGACGCTGGTCAATGCCGATAACGTTGCCGAAATGCTGGCTCCAGCGGATGCCGAAGAGTCCGCAGACTCGTAATCGGCAGACTCTTTACCACTCTGGCATCGACCTGAATCCACCGGGATGGGGCAGCCGGCAGCGCTCTGCTGCCCCATCCTGTATAAAGGTGAGCAATGACTTCCTCGAATGTGACAACGACGCGGGCGACACGGACGCGGCGGGTACTGGCTTTCATGGGTGAAAACGGCTTCATCGTCATCTTCATCCTGTGGGCATTATTTCTGACGTTCAATACGCGCAACTTCGCCACGACCAATAACCTGTTCACGGTGCTGCGCCAGGCGAGCATCATCGGCATCGTGGCGATCGGGGCGCATCTGATCACGCTGCTGGGCGCGCTCGATCTCTCGCTGGCTTCCAACCTGACGCTCTCCGGGGTGATCATGGCGAAGCTGCTGACGGAAGGGCAGATCGCGCCTGTGCCGGCGGCGCTGGTGGTGCTGGGCGTCGGCGCGCTGATCGGGCTGATCAACGGGCTGGTGATCACGCGGCTGAAGATCAACGCCATCATCGCCACGCTGGGTATGCTGAGTATTCTCGAAGGCATCGCCTTCATCCTGACAGAGGGGCGGACGATCGCAGGGCGCGAAATCGACCCGATCAAGTTCCTCTCTACCGGTCTGGTGGCAGATTTTCTGCCCATGCCGGTTCTGCTTCTGTTCGTCAGTTACGCGCTGGCAGGCCTCGTGTTGGGGCGCACGACCTACGGCGCACACATCTTCGCCATCGGCAACAACGAAAAAGCCGCATGGCTCGCAGGGATCCGCACCGATCTCACCAAGGTGATGACGTTCATGCTTGCCGGAACGCTGGCAGCATTCGGCGGCATTCTCCAGGTTGCCCGTCAGGGGACGGCGACCGGCGGGATGGGTGCGGACTTCCTCTTTCCGATCCTGACGGCGGTTGTGCTGGGCGGAGCCAGCCTGTCTGGCGGGCGCGGCAAGATCTTCAACACACTGATCGCGGCGATCTTCCTCACCTCGATCACCAACGGCATGATCCTGCTCGGCGTCAATATCTACGTCCAGCGCGTCGTCTCCGGGGCCATCCTGATCGTCGCCCTTTCGCTTGATCGCCTCCGGACGCTGCGCCAATGAGCTTCCTAGAACTTCGCGGGCTGTCCAAAGCCTATCCCGGCGTTCAGGCGCTGCGCAGCATCACGTTTTCTGTTGAGCGCGGGCATGTGCATGCCCTGCTCGGCGAGAACGGCGCGGGCAAGTCTACGCTGATCCGCCTGCTCTCCGGCGTGGAACTGCCGGACAGCGGCTCGATGACGCTCGACGGGCAGCCTTATGCCCCCCGCGACCCGAAAGCGGCGCTTTCCGCCGGCGTGACCACGATCTACCAGATTTTCAATCTGCTGCCGGATCGCAGTGTGATGCACAACATTCTGCTCGGCAGCGAACCGCGCACCCGTTCCGGACTGATCGACCATGCGCAGATGCGGCGCACGGCAAAAGCGCTGCTCGAACGGCTGCACCTTGCCTATCTCGACCCGGCCGCGCTGGTGGGTACGCTGCGCGTCAGCGAGAAGCAGGTGATCGAGATCGCCCGCGCGCTGGCGCATGACAGCCGTCTGCTGATCATGGACGAGCCGACCTCGGCGCTCAGCCAGACGGAGGCGGAGGCGCTCTTTCGTATCGTCGAGTCGCTGCGCGAATCCGGCGTGACGGTGCTGTACATTTCACACCGGCTGGACGAGATTTTCCGGCTGGCGGATGCCGTCACCGTGCTGCGCGACGGCGAGCATATCCTGACGCGCCCCATGGCAGGTGTCACCCGCGATGACCTGATCGAAGCCATGATCGGGCGCAAGCTGACCGACATCTTTCCGCCGCGCCCGCCTGCGCAGGCGCACCGAACGCCGCGTCTGGAAGTGCGCGATCTGCACGCTTCCGGGCTGCGCGGCGTGAGCTTCACACTCTACGCAGGGGAAGTGCTGGGCGTGGCGGGCTTATCTGGCAGCGGCAAGACCGAGCTGGGCAAGGCGCTCTTTGGCGATCTGCCGCTGACGGCGGGCACGCTGACACTCGATGGCGCTCCCTATCACCCATCGCCCCGGAGTGCGCTTTCCCGCGGGATGAGCTATCTGCCCGAAGATCGCAAGGCGGAAGGTGTGCTTCAGGAAGTCAACGTCCGCCGCAATCTGACGCTTGGTGTGCTCGACCGGATCGACAACCGTTTCGGCATCATCGACCGCGCCGCAGAACGCCGCATCGCGCAGGAACAGATCGACGCACTCTCGATCCGCACGCCGACGATGGAGCAGATCGCGCTGCACCTGAGCGGCGGCAACCAGCAGAAAGTGGCGCTGGGCAAATGCCTGGCTGCCGAGCCGAGCATTTTCATCCTGATGGAGCCGACGCAGGGCATCGATGTCGGCGTAAAAGTTGAGCTGTACCGCTTCATCGCCGAACAGGCGGCAGCGGGGAAGGCTGTGCTGCTGATCTCGTCAGAACTCAACGAACTGCTGGGGCTGGCGCACCGCATCCTGGTGATGCGTGATGGACAGATCACGGCTGAGATCGACGGCGCGTCCGCTCAGCAGGCGGATGTGCTGATCCCGATGGTTGGGCAGGGCTAACGATGGCTGGCGAAGGGGCCGGCCCTACGTCTTTGTTTGAAGGAGAGAGACACCACATGACAGCAGATTATCAGCGTGAGGCGGGCAAGCGGATCAAGCAGTGGGGCATTGAGGGCGATGTCCGCCGTCACATCGAAGGGACGGGCGAGTACTCGATCATGTACCGCGCGCTGGGCACACAGCCGCAGACACAGCATCCTTTCAATCTGTATGGCGATATCCGCAGCCAGGGCAAGGCGCTGCGCGACACGTTTGAACTGAACCAGTCCGTCGTTCCCGCCATCGCCCAGCGGCTGGTCGAACGCGGCTTCACGGGCATGGTTGGGCATGGGCTGGGTACATCCCAGTTCGTCGCGCAGACCGCCGCCGCCGCCTTCTGGAAGTGGGCGGGCTGGACGGCGAAGGACCTCGACTCGCTCGACTACGTGACCTACCGCCACCCGATCGATTTCAGCCGGACGGCGTTCTTCGCCTATTCCGGCAGCGGCAGCACTGTGGACAGCAATCGTGCGGCGCTTCTGGCGAAGGAGCAGGGCGCTTATCAGGTTGCCTTCACCAGCGTGGCGGGCAGCCCGATCACCCAGAAGTGCGATGATTCGATCGTCTGCGCGGGCGGCTTTGATACTGGCGGTTCGGATACCTTCCACTACACCACGCGCCTGGCGGTCAGCACCTGGCTGGCGCTGGAGATCGGCGCGCTGGTCAACCCCTCCGGGCAGGACTGGGCAGATCTGCGGGCGCGCCTGTTCGCCACGGCAGACAAGTTCGACGCCATGTTCGAGCCGGTCAGTGAGCGCGCCCGCATCCTGTCTGCGCGTTACAAGGATATCCGGGCAATCCTGGTCGTCGGCAGCGGCGGCAATGAGGGCACAGCGGAAGAATATGCGCTCAAGTATGACGAGATGAGCCATATCCCGACCAAGGCGATGTGCGCCGGGCGGCACATTCACGGCGCGCTGGGTCTGACCCAGCCGAACATCCTCACGATTGTGCTGGCTCCTGCCGATGACCCGGCGTATCCGGCGCTGCGCGATATTGCCCAGGTGACCTACATGCTCAAGTCGCCATCGATCGGCATCATCAGCGAAAATGACGAAGCGGTCGCCGATCAGGTGGATGATGTTTTCCGCCTGGATGAAACGGATCCACACATCTTCGCCATTCTGGCTATCCTGCCGGGGCAGCTTCTGCCGTACTGGGCGGGCGTTGCGCAGGGGGATATCAACCCCGATACGCAGCGCGCCAATATCGCCCGTCATGCCAAGGTCTGGAACTGGCTGTTCCCGAAAGATACCCACTGAGCGCCGCCATGACCCCGGAAAGCACGGGTTACGATGTTTCTGCGATCGGCCCGCTCAACATCGATCTGCTGATCCGCGGCGAGGGGCCGCCGAACTGGGAAGCGCTGCCCACGTGGGACGGCGCTTCTGAGATGGAGATGACGGCTGCCGGTTCGGTCGGGTATACCGTACAGGATATGGCGCGTCTGGGGCTGCGGGTGCAGGTCTGTTCGGTACTCTCGGATGATCCGATGGGGACGTTTGTGCAGGAAGCGCTCAACGAGGCGGGTGTCGATACCGGTCTGGTTGAGCGCCATCCCGGCACACTCGGCGGGATTGGGGTGTATATGCTGCTGTTCGGCAGCCGCAAGCGTCCGCTGACATACCGCCTGCCGACACACCCGCTCTGGCAGACGGAGTTTTCTGCCGAGGCCAGAGCGCGGCTTCTGAGCGCCCGCCTGCTTCACACCGGCGGCTATCTGCATCATCAGGGCGCGTGGTTTGGCGCGCTGACGGCGCTGTATGCCGAGGCGCGCAGGCGCGGGATGATCACGACGATCGATCCGCAGTTCCCGCTCCGCCCCCTGGAAGTGCCGTGGGCGGCGCAGATGACCGACATCCTGCCGCTGATCGATGTGTTGTTCTGCGACGAGCATGAGGCGGCTCAGTACACCGGCTCCAGCACGATTGACGCCGCGGCGGGCTGGCTGCTTGAGGCAGGCGTGACGTGCGTCGTCATCAAGCAGGGGGCAGAAGGATCGACCGTGTATCGATCAGGCGCACAGCATCGCCAGCCGGCATACACGTTTGGCGAGCTGGTTGATAGTATTGGCGCGGGGGATGCTTTTGATGCTGGTTTTATTTATGGGCTGATACAGGGCTGGACAGTCGAGCGCTGTGCGCGTTTCGGCAGTGTGACTGCTGGCTGCACGGTGACCGCGCCGGGCGGAACAGCGGCGATGCCGTCGCTGGAATCTGCTCTGGAGCGGCTGGCGGAGGTGGAGCGCAGATGACCACAGCAGATCGTTGGCTGGAGATGGATCTGACCTGGTTCCAGCCGGAAAAATCGATCGAAATGCAGTTGGATGAACTGCTCGATCGCGTGGCTCCGCTGCTCAACGCAGCGACCGGCGAGCGCGGTATCCTGTTCAACCTCGGTTGGCTGATCGATGTCGTCACCGAGTGGACGGGCGATCCGACGCAGACTTTGCCGCTGCGGAGCCGCCGCACGGCGGCATGGGCACAGCGAACCTATGGCGATCTGCGCACCTTTGTCACAACGTTCCGCAGCCGCGCGCTCGTTCACGGATTTGTCGATCTCAAGATCGGCATCCTGTTCGTCGGCTGGTCGCATGTGGTCTGGCCCCCAGAACTGAAGATCTACGACTTCGAGTCGGACTGGTACGCGCGGCATTCTGAGCTGTATGGCGAGCCGAAATCGCTGATCGGCATGCCCGATCTGCATCCTCACCGCCGCTTGCATGCCGACAGCTATCCCTATGCCGCCTTCCCGAACGGGCTGCCGGAATCGACCTATTTCCCCGATTTCTTCGGCGCTCAATGGGGCAGCTTCGCGCGCGCGGTCGGCTTTGACGTGCTGCTGCTGCGTGACGGGCTGATGGGTCCCATGATCTACACGCGCAATGGGCCGTTTGGTACGCGCCTGCCCGCTGATCCGGCTGTGACGGCGGAGTTCAGCCGGGCGGTGCGCGATCTGTACCGATCGGTCAAGCAGGCTGCGCCGGAAAAGCTCATCTTCGGCTATTCGAGCGCGATCAGCCCGATTGCTGACTGGCGTGTCGGCGCGGTCGATTTTGAGGCGCTGGTAGCAGACGGCTTCATCGATGGCTGGATCGAACAGACGTGGGGCGGCGCATGGCAGGACTGGTGGCATCAGCTCTGGAAGGGCTGGACGTTCCAGATGGCCAACCTGCTGACGCGCGGAGCCATGATCGCGGCGGCAAACCGGAAACGGGCGACTCCCTGCCGCTTTTACTGCCTGATCGAAACCTGGGATGGCTGGGAACCGTGGGATACGCTTCATCAGGTCCCGCACAAGCTGCGCTGGGCGATGTGGGCATTCACGCATGCTGCCGTCGCCATGCTTGGGCAGTTGGAACTGCCGGTAGGCGCGTATATCTCATGGATGAACAACGGGGCGATGGCGCTGCTCAGCGATGATGATGTCATGTATATCAACCGTCATCTGACGCAGGCGCAGGTCAATGCCGAAGCAGTCGATCGGGTGTATGGATGGACGCTGGTCTATCATCGCCGGGCGATGGAGTGGCTCAGCGCACATCATCCCGACTGGAATGTGAGCGAATGGCTGGATGATCAGGCGGCGCTGCTGATGAAATGGGGTGTGCCGATCGGCGCGATCACACGCGGAGAATGGCTGGAAAATGGCTCTGTGCCGCGTGCACTGATCTCCGGCGTGACGGGCAGCGAAGGCGCTTCCGGGCTGTCTGCTGCGGCGCTGCTGCTGGTGGGGCGGGCGGATCAGTTTTCGGCGGCTCAACTGGCGCAGGCGGGTGCGCAGGTCACCGGCGATCTGGTGGCAGATGGCTTCCATGTGTCTGACGGAGAAGGCGCGCCACCCTACGATCGCCCCTATCTGCCGGAACATGCTGCCGTGACTCCGCTCGCCGATGCCGAGACGCTGTACGCATCCGCTGTGACGCCGCTGCTGATCCGACGCGGGAGTCAGGCGTTCTGGCAGCCGCCCGACTGGTCAGAGCCGTTTAATCAGTTCGTGCCGAAGTACCAGCTTGGCAGCACGTTCCCGCATTTTCGCGCGGCAAAGCTGCTGCACGACCTGGCGCGGGCGGCGGGCATCAGCCATCTTGAGGATGTCGCCTATGCGGAACCGATTGCTTTTCATGTGTGGCGCAGTGACGGCAGGATCTATGTGCTGCTCGGCAATCTGGAGTCAGGCGTTTTTGGCGACGCACGGACGCCGCGGACAGCGCACCTCTGCCTCAGCCGCAGTGAGCTTGAGCTGAGCGATGGCGTCTGGCATCTGGTGCGTGTCGATCTGCCGGGTGAGGTCATCCCGCTGCATGCTGATGATGCATGGCTGCGCGCTGATGTGCCGGTTGCGCCGGAAGATGGGGCGGTCTACCGGATCGAGCCTGCCGGAAACCGCTGAAAACAAACAACGAGGGCGAGACCCAAACTCGGTTTCGCCCTCGGAAAACAGGGGAACGACGGCGGGGGTTCTACGCCCGGATCAGCTCATCCTGCGAGACGTTCAGGTAGACCTGATACCCATCCACCCGTGCGATCTGATCCGGCGTGACATACCATTTTCCGCTGAACATCCCGCCGTCCACATGGAGATAGCCGTGGGTGACGAGCATCGCCTTGAGTTCGTCGCTGAGAAGTTCATTTCCCTCAAAGGCGGAGACGAAAGCCTGCAGCGGCGCGGGCATACGCTCCATCTCTGTTTCATCCTCATCGACCATCATGCCGTTGTTCACATCCACATCGACGGCATTTTCATCACCGAATTGCAGCCGGTCAACCACGCCGAGGCGCGTTTCCTGCGCATCGACTACTGTCATGCCGGTCTTGACCTGATGCAGCAGGTCGGGGCGCGCTGAGTCGCCGAAAGTCACTTCTGGCATCGTTCTTCTCCTTACAGATCCTACGCAGATTTCTGCCCGATCAGGCGGCTGCCTGCTGATTGATGTCGTTTGCCAACTGAGTCAGGGTTTTGTCCGTGTGTTCTTCTTCGTCAAGTGTCGTCTGGAGCATCTGCGCAGCTTCGGCATTGCCGATCAGAAAGGCGAACGTCCGCGCAGTGCCATAACCCGCAATTTCGTAGTGTTCGACGCGCTGCGCCGCGGCGATCAGCGCCGCATCGCGCACGGTGTCGCTCATCTCTTCTTCCAGCACCTTGTCGCCCTCTTCGAGCAGACCTTTCATCCCTTTGCAGGTCTCGCGGCTGGGCTTCTCGCCGAGCGCCGCAAAGACCGCCTGCAAACGTTCGATCTGTGCTTCCGTCTGGGTCAGGTGTTCTTCAAAGCGGGCACGCAGTTCATCAGAACTGGCGGCTTTTGCCATCTTCGGCAGCGCTTTCTTCACCTGATGTTCGGCGTCATACAGATCCTTCAGCTCGTGAATCAGCAGATCTTCAAGCGTATTCATCGCCATGATGATGATCCTTTCAAAGTTTTGTGGATCGGATACCTGTTTTCAGAATACGCTTTGTCATGCGGTCTGTAATGAGGCAGGTGGGGCGTTTTTGATGGGTCAGATGGGGGACATGATCAGGGGAATCAAAATCACCGCCGGGTTTCGACGGTGATCTCTGAGGGCGTTTTTTGGGAGGCAGTAACCCCGGATGGATATGGTTACACCCTGACGACGATCAGCTCCGTCTGCGGCTTGCCGAGCCACTCGACGCCGTGATCCGTCACCAGCACATCTTCTTCCAGCGAGACCAGGCCGTAGCCCGGAACCTGTACCCCAAGTTCGAGCGTGAAGCAGTTGTTCGCCTCAACGATGCCATACGGCGTTTTGCCATAGCGTTCCCAGCGCGGGCCGAGCAGTGTGGAGCCGTCGTGTACGGTGCGCCCGATATGATGGCCGACCGCGTGCTGATATTCCTCATAGCCGGCCGCCTTGATGTAATTGCGCGAAGCATCATCGACGACAGCGCCCTGCACGCCCGGCCTGAGCATTTCCGCCGCCGCCAGGATCGCCCCACGGACGGAATCGAAGGCATGCTGGACGGGCTGCGGAATCGTGGTTTCCCCCGCTGGCTGGAGATACCATGTGCGCTGAATGTCCGAGATGTAGTCGTTCAGGATGACGCCCTGATCGATGCGGACAAGCTGTCCGGCTTTCGTCACATATTCATCGGAAGGCGAGACATGTCCGAGCGGCGAGTCCGGACCGCAGGTCACGGTGGGGCAGTAGTTGGCATCCCATGAAGGCACGACGCCTTCCTTTTTGTATTCGGCATGGATGAAAGCCGCGATCTCGCGTTCGGTCAGACCGGGGCGGAGGTACGCCGTGATCCGGTCGATGATGTCATCAGTAAGCGCAACGGCCGCGCGGATGCGGGCAATTTCACCTGGCGTTTTGCGACCGCGCAGGGGATTGAGGATATCCTCGGCGGAAATCAGTTCGTAGGGCTTGCCTGCCAGATAGCGCTGGAGCGTCAGATACATGCCATGAGAGAGTCCGTCAGCCGCCGTATCGCTCTCGGAGTAGTTGACGGCGATCTGCTTCGGGTTGAGCCGGTCGAGCACTTCGATCAGCGCGGGCTGGATGCTCTGGTCATACTTGATCGTTTCGTCCCAGATGCCCATCCGCTGGAAGTTGACGATCTCATAGCGCCCGGCAATGGCGACCTTGTGGCCGGTTTTGGTGATGATCAGCGCGGTATGCCATGTGACGTTGGAAGGCGAGATCAGCGGCAGCGCCGGATCAGCGTTGTGCTCGGTCTCGCGCACGAACGTCAGCCACATGTCGATATTCTTTTCCTGCAGGATGCCGATCGCCTGCTGGATTTTCTCGATCTGAATGGTGTAATCCATCGTGTGCTTGTGTCCTTTCAGGAACGTCTACCTCAAAAAAATCCCCTCTCCGGGGGAGAGGGGCAGGTGACAGCTTCGGCAGGCCTGATCTAGCGCAGGGCGCGCGGGTCGAAAGCGTCGCGCAGACCGTCGCCCAGGAAGTTGATCCCCAGAGTCGTCAACATGATAAACACGGCGGGGAAAAACCAATAGTACCAGTGATTGATGTAGCTGTTGGCTTCACCCATGATGTTGCCCCATGTAGGGGTTGGCGCGCGCACGCCCAGCCCCAGGAAACCCAGATAGGCTTCGAGCAGGATGGCGGCGGCAACGCCGAGCGTCGCGCTGACGACGATCGGGGCGAAGCAGTTGGGCAGCACATGGCGGAAGATGATGCGCGTATCCCTGGCCCCCATCGACCGCGCCGAAACGACGAATTCCTGTTCCTTGATCGACAGCACGACGGAACGGACGATACGTGCCACGCGCATCCAGCTCGTCAGCCCGATCACGAACACGATCACGATCATCGTGCTGCTGTAGGTGCGCCCCAGGAACTGGAAATCCGGGAATTGTGTGGGATCCGAGAATATTCGCAGGGCGATCAGGGCGAGGAAGAGCTGTGGAATGCTCAGCATGGCTTCTGCCAGGCGCATCAGCACGGAGTCGACGATGCCGCCGAGGTAGCCCGCCAGCAGGCCGACCATCGTGCCGACGAACATCTGCACGATCACGGCGGTAATGCCGACGAACAGCGAGACCTGCCCGCCGTAGACGACGCGCGCCAGCAGATCGCGCCCGATCACATCAGTGCCGAAGGGATGCTCGGCAGAAGGCTGCTGAAGCGTGTTGCGTGTGTCGTTAAAGGTGGAGCGCTGTACCGGGATCAGGATCGAGCCGATGATCACGAAGCTGAAGACGAAGACCAGCAGCGCCGCGCCGATGAGCGCCATGCGGTGACGGCGCAGCCGCGCCATACTGCGCGAGAAATTGGAAACCCCTTTGGCTGGCTCGATGCGCGTAACACGGGGTTGAATCTTGTCGACGGTGGTTGTCATCGTGATATGCCCCCTAGTACCGAATGCGTGGGTCGAACCACGTATAAACGATATCCGTCAGAATCTGGAAGACGACGACCATCAGGCACAGCAGCATCAGGATCGCCATCATGACAGGGATGTCGGCACGCTCAAAGCTCTCGATGAACAGCCGCCCCATGCCGGGCCACGCGAAGATGCGCTCAGTTACAACCGCGCCCGCCAGCAGGAACGGCAGGTCAAGACCGACCAGCGTCACCAGAGGCAGCGCCGCATTCTTCAGCGCGTGACGGCGGACAACGCGCCCTTCGGACAGGCCTTTGGAATGCGCGGTGCGGATGTAATCCTGGCCGAGCACTTCGAGCATGGAGGAGCGGATGAAGCGAACATACGCCGCGAGCTGAATGGCGACCAGACAGAACACGGGCATGATCATGTGCACAATCAGGTCACCGAAGGAACCATCGCCGGTTCCTCCGATGGGTAAGGCTGGCAAGCCCCACCTCGTAAACTGTACGCCAAATATGTATATCGTCATCAGGGCGATGAAGAAGATTGGCATGGAGTAGAAAAAGAAGGATAACCCGGTGATCAGATTGTCGATAAATGAATACTGCCTCACCGAAGAATAGACCCCTACCGCCACCGCCAGCACCAGCGTAATGGTGTAGGCGGGAACCATCAGCACCAGCGTCGCCGGTAGTCGTTCCTCGATGCGCGTCTGCGCAGGTCTGCGGGTGACAAATGATAGCCCCAGATCGCCGCGCAGCACGCCGCGCCGTGTTCCGGGCGCGTATTCACTGCCATCCCCGCGAACATCCACCATCATCCAGTCATTACCCACCAGCCAGATGACGTACTGCTCCAGAATGGGACGATCCAGGCCCATGCGGCGGCGGATGATCTCGCGCTGTTCTGCCGTGGGGCGCTGGCGCGACTCGGCAAAGACTGCCAGCGGGTCGCCAAGCGAGTTGGTGAGTGAAAACAGGATGAAGCTGATGATGAAAAGCAGTGGGATAGATTGTAGAAGTCGCCGCAGGATATATTTCGTCATGGCGGTCGCCGTGCCTTCAAAAAAGCAGTCGAGACGGGCAGTGCTGCCCGTCTCGACGATTGCGGATTACGAAAATTAGCTGCTGAGCTGCCAGTTGAGGATGTCGAACCAGGTATTGCCGACACCCGAACCGATACGCGGCTCGACAGCGAAGCGCGAGGCGTTGTAGCCGTAGTTGTCACCACGCGGGAACAGGTTGATCAGCGGCGCTTCGTCGCGCATGATTTCCTGAATGCGGAAGGCAGCGGCGAGGCGCTCCTCAGGATCGAGCGAGGTGCTGGTCACCAGTGCCAGTTCGTCCATCTCTTCACTGCAGAAGCCGGTGAAGTTCTGTCCGCCGATGTTGGCTTCGCTGGGGATCTGCTCGCAGTTGAGCGCTTCCTGAACGGTCACGTTGGTCGGGTTCGTCAGCGCGGTATTGTTGGCATACTGCGCGATGTCGTATTCACCGATGGCGTTGATACCGTTATTGGCAAACGCGCCGAAGAATTCGCTTGCCGGGTACGCTTCGAGGATGGTGGCGATACCGACTGCGGCGAGCTGCTGCTGCACGACCGCCTGGATGTTGTTGCGCCAGCCGGCGGTGGTGGTGCTGTAGCGCAGTTCGAGGCGGACGCCGTCACGATCGCGCACGCCGTCGCCGTCGCTGTCAACCCAGCCAGCCTCATCCAGCAGGGCGTTCGCCATGTCCGGATCGTGCGGGGTCACGCCGAGATCGGGATTCTCGAAGGGCGAGCCGCCGTAGATGCTGTCCGTCGGGCTGGTTGCGCCGGCGAGCAGGTCATTGGTGATGGCTTCGCGGTCGAGCGCATAGCGGATCGCCTGGCGGACGCGGACATCCTGCAGGGCGGGGTGACCAGCGCGCGGGTGTTCTTCCGTGCGCAGGTTCAGCCACAGGCTCTCGATGTAACCGCCGAAGACGGTCGTGATGCGGATGTCATCGCTGCTGGCGGCAACGCGGGGGATGTCGCCTTCGCTGATGTTCGGAACAAAATCGAGCTGACCGGCTGCCAGCGCGGCATACTGTGAGTCGGTATCCGGGAAGAAGCGGATGATGACGCGACCGATCGACGGCTGACCCAGCGCGTAGTTCGGGTTGGCTTCAAACGTCATCTGCTCTCCACGACGCCAGTCGGTGAGGACATACGGGCCGCTGAACACAGTCGGGTCCTGATTTTCGTCGGCGAACTCGATCGTGCCTTCTGCCTCATAGATCGGGCGGAAGATGTGCGCCGGCAGGATGGTCGAGAGACCGGGCGAGCCAGCCATATCTTCGGGGAACGGCTTCGAGCTGTTGAAGGTCAGTGTGAAGGTGAGGTCGTCCACCTGCTCCACCGAGACCAGCGCATCGCGGATCGCGCTGCCCTGCAGGAAGTTGTTGGCCGGATCCATGATCATCTCATAGGTGAAGACCAGGTCGGCAGCGGTGTAAGGCGTGCCATCGCTCCACAGCAGCCCTTCCTTGAGGGTGATGGTGTACTGCGTGTAATCATCGTTGATGCGCCCATTGGCAACCGACGGGATTTCATCAACGAGGACCGCGGTCGGCTCCAGACCGTCCGTCACATCCCACAGGCTCGCCTGAACCAGGTCGTTAGCCCACTGCGCGAACGCCATGCTGCTGTAGAAACCGTTCATGCTGTCCGGTTCCTGGGCGAATCCAACGGTCAGCGTTGGGACATCCTGCGCCACCGTCGGGCCGATTGCCACACCCAACGCGAGCGTCAGGATGAGGGCAAGTCCAAGAAATTTCCGAATAGAACTCATAAGCCTTACTCTCCTGTGAAGCGGTGAACAAAAACCAGCTCATCTTTCATTACGCACAGGCAGCAAAATGGTTCGAAATCCGTGCTTTCGCCGTTTTCTTGCACATTCGCTTAACTGCACGCACCGTGACGCATTATTGTAACGTAACAGTCAACCTGCGCAAGCGTCTCATTTTGCGCAGCGAATCCCGTGTCTGCATCAGGAACAAGGCGCTGTTTTCCGCCCGGAATCGCAGCTTTTCCCAGACGCAAATCACCCACATGGACTATCCGTAAAAGCGCCACATCGCTCATGAATCGGGCTCAGCCTGCCCGTATAGTAGGTGTCATAACTCGTGAGCAGCGCATCATCCTGTGTGATGAACGCGCCGAAAAGGAGAAAATGAGATGTTGAAGTGGGCTTTGATTTTCCTGGTTGTTGCAGTGGTGGCTGCCATCTTCGGTTTTGGCGGCGTGGCGGGTGCTGCCGCCGGTATCGCGCAGTTCCTGTTCGTGGTTTTCGTGGTGCTTTTTGTGCTGTCCCTGCTGTTCGGCCGCCGCGTCCTCGGCAGCTAACGCGCAGACCGGCACTCATTTTCGCAGCTTAACACTCACCCAAAACAGGAGAACTTTCACATGGATCCCATCAATCTGCTCGTCTGGATCATCGTCGGCGCGATTGCGGGCTGGCTCGCCAGCATCGTGATGAAGACCAACGCCTCGCAGGGGCTGATCGCCGATATCATCGTCGGCATCCTCGGCGGTTTCATCGGCGGCTTCCTGCTCAACCTGCTGAACATCGGCGGCGGCGTCACCGGTCTGAACCTCGCCAGCATCCTGACAGCATTCATCGGTGCAGTTGTCCTGCTGGCTATCCTGCGCGTTCTGCGCCGCGCCTAGCGCGATCAGGGCAAGCCGTTATCGAAAGTCAGAAGCATTTGCCGAACTTCGCTCAACAGTGAAGTTCGGTTTTTTTTCGTTATGATTAATGACAGCCTGCGGAATGAGGGGGAAGTCGATGACCGGCTATCAGGTTTTCCGCAACACGCTGATCGTCCTGGCGACGATCGCAGCCGCTTACATGTTCGTCCTGACGATCAATGTCTGGATCGTGCTGTTTATCGCCATCCTGATCGCATCGGCAGTACGCCCCGCGATCATGCGCCTGAAGCGGGCGGGACTATCCCAGTCGCTGTCGATTCTGATCGTCTATGGCGGGCTGGCGATCATCGTCGTGACACTGCTGCTGCTCGTCTTGCCACCCGTCATCAATCAGTTTGCCGGTTATCTTCAGAATGACGATCGCCTCGCCAACCGGCTGATCATCGCGCGGTCGTGGCTGGAGCGTTTCCTGACCGAGGCTACGGGTAATCCGGTGGATTTCGGTCTGCCGGCTGAGGAAATTCGCGCGGCAGTGGCAGATTTCATCCAGAATATCCGCGTGACCGCGCCGGATATGCTCGATGATGTCAGCGGGTTCGTCGGCGAGTTTGTGCTGATCATCGTGATGGGGATTTACTGGGTGACCTCGCGCGATCGTGCCGAGAATTTCCTGATCAGCCTCATCCCGCTCTCCCGGCAGCAGCAGGCACGCGCCATGCTGGAGGAAATTGAGGTCGGTCAGGGCGCGTATGTGCGCGGGCTGGTGCTGGTCTCAAGCATCTGTGGACTGCTCGCCTTCATCGCCCTGTTCCTGCTGCGCGTGCCCAACGCGGCGACCATCAGTTTCCTGTATGCGCTGGCGACCTCAGTTCCGATCGTGGGCGGGGTTATCGGGGTGGCAATAGCAACGGTATTGGCACTGCTCTCGTCGCCTGCTTCTGCCGTGACCGTGCTGATCGTGACCGTGCTGCTCCAGCAGTTTGAGAATTACGTCCTCTCGCCGCGCATTATGTCCGCCAGTTCCGACTTTGACGAGATTCTGGTCATCGTTTTCATCGCGCTCGGCTTTGCACTTAACGGCGTCACGGGCGCGCTGATCGCCATCCCGCTGGCACGAACATTTGCCATCCTTGCCAAACATCTCATCCTGGAACCGCGCAAGGCGAAAGTCGTGCCGCTGAGGGTGGAAGGCGGCGTGCTGCTCTCGCCTGCCATCAACGACTCGGCGGAAGAAGCCTGAGATCTGCTCCCCCATCCTCCATCCCCTGCAAACATTAAAGAGCCGCCCTCAGAAGTCCTGAGGGCGGCTTGTTTGATGAACTTTTTTTCCGGCAGCGCTGAGCGTTCAGCGCGTTCTGACCGGAGGTGTCGTCGTCGAGCGGCGCATCAGCAGGCGGACGACCGCCGTGAGCAGACCGATCGAGTAGAGGAAGCGGATGACACGACGGGCGATCGAAAAGGTTCGCAGC
>SZPD01000036.1 GCA_030263515.1 Anaerolineae bacterium CFX9
GCTTGGCGATACGTGTCTTCTTGCTGCATTTTTTCACCCATGATCTCGGTCCGTAATCGCGCATTTGTCCGATATAGACTTCACATGGCAGAAAATCACAGAGCCTAAAAGAACAAATGTACCATCCCGGAAAGCAAACCAACGCCGTTTCATCTGAAACGGCGTTGGTTTGCCCTACCACTAGTGGTCAATCTAATTAGAACTGAAATGCGCTTAATACGACCCCATCCACTTTCTGGTCGTCGCGCAGCAGGTGTTCAGCGTGTTGAAAGCCGCACGCAGCCATCCACAAGGCGAGCAACAAGCTGCGCATGAAGCTTACACACGCCTGCTGCGGCGACTGCCACCAGCAAACTTGATATTGTTCGCCTTGTTGTCCGCCAATATCTGGCGCATCCTCTATACTCGCTTTCTTCAACTGCGTAAGTCCTAAAAACTGAATCATCAGATCGCTGAGCAGTTTTCCTGAAAGGCTAAAATTTCTCAGTACAAATGTCCTCTGTTTTCGTTCGCTAACCCAGCCCAATTTCGCGCAGATAAGCGCGTGTGCGCCGGGCAATGGGCAGCGGTTTGTCAAATGGCGCAGGAAACATATCCTGCTCCACAATTCCGAAGCCAGTGTAATTTACGGTTTCCAGCGCATTTCGAAAGGCGAGGAAATCCACAGCACCAATCGATGGTTCGACGAACATGTCCTGTTCGACAGCCAGCGCGAACGGAATATTCTCTTCCGCTACCCGTGCCCGCATGACAGGATCGACGCTTTTCAGGTGCAGGCAAGCGATACGCTCGTGATGCTCAAGCAGATAACGCACCGGATCGCCACCGCGATAGGCATGATGACCGGTGTCCAGACAGAGCGAGATCAGGTTTGGATCGGTGTCCGCCAGCAGACGATTGATCTGATCCTCATACTCAATATGCGTTTCTGCATGAGGATGAAAGACTGTCTTCAGGCGATATTCGCTCCATGCGAGGTCTGCCAGCCTGTGTATTGTGTTGATAAAGCTCTGCCACTGAGCATCGGTAAGCGTGGTCGGCATCAGCATATTGCCAGTAAAAAGATCGGAATAGCAGTCATCGATCAGAACCAGATACTCGGCTCCCATCGCCGCCAAAAGCTCGCCCATCCCACGTGCCTGCTTTTCGATCTCTGACCACAGATGTTCATCCTCGAAATGCGCGAGGACAAATGACCCGCTTACCTTAAGTCCCCGCCTTTCAAGTTCGGTTTGCAGCATCGGAGGATCGGTCGGCAGGTAGCCCAGTGGACCCAGCTCAATCCACTCATAACCCGCCTCAGCGACTTCATCCAGAAATCTTTTCCACGGTGTTTGTTTCGGATTACTCGGAAACCATACTCCCCATGAGTCGGGGGCAGAACCAATACGAATGTTCATTTTTCTCCTCGACATTCCTGCCTGATAGGACCTGTTCGACTATCCCATCCCAATCTGACGCAGATATGCACGATTCGCTTTGGCGCTCTGAAGCGCATCCGCGCCCGTATCCGGCAGGATGTCCTGCTCGACTACCGCCCAACCTTCATAATCTAGGTCGTGCAGAACATCGAGCAAACCAGGAAAATCGACCGATCCCTTTCCCAATTCAGGAAATACTCCCGCGTTGACGCCGTCGAAATAATCCCCTTCCGCAGCAACCACCCGCCCCAGTGTAGCTTTGTCACATTCCTTAATATGCAGGTAGCGAATGCGTGTTCCCCATCGGCGGCACAGATCTACCGGATCAGCTCCACCATAGGTTGTGTGTGCTGTATCGAGACAGAAACCAACCAAATCTGGATCGGTATCGGTTAGAAAACGTTCGATTTCAGCGGCGGACTCCACCCAAGCTCCTACATGCGGATGATAAACCGTCTTTAACCCGAATTCATCGAGCATGCGCCGGGCAAAGGCATTGGTGTTGCTTACGAAATCGCTCCAGCGCTCATCGCTCAGTCCATCTTCGGGGCGGATACGCCCGGCACGGCGAGCACGATTGGCATCTACGAACAGCGCATCGGACAGCACGATCCACTCACAGCCCATCTGCGATAGAAAACGGGCGGTGATAATGGCCTCCTCATATTCCTCAGCCCGCGCCGCTGGATCGACCAGGTTGACGATTGTGAAAGCGGAGCATAAGGTCAGGCTTCGTTTCGCCAGTTCATCGCGTAGACGTGAAGTGTCAAGTGGAAGATAGGCATAGGGACCGAGTTCTGTGCCGGTATAGCCAGAAAGCTGCATTTCTTCAAGCACCTGTTCCCAAGGGGGAACATTGGGGGTATCTTTCATCAACACACCCCACGATACCGGTCCCGTCGCGATCTTTATATGCATGAGTGTCTATCTCCCTCAATAGTAGAAACGCTGAAGCCTGGCGCGATCATCTTCGTAAACCTGTCTCAGCTCCTGCGTGACCGGATCCTGGGTGACTTCTGCAGGGGCGACATCCCACCAAACACCTGATCCCGGAAGATAGCGATGCTTTTCGACTTCCACCACAATCACGCAGGATGAAGCCTCTTCCCGTGCTTCTCGCAGCGCTTTTCGAAGTTCATCAGGTTGGGTCACATGCCAGGCGCGTGCACCCATGCTTTCAGCGTTCTTCGCCAGATCAATATTCAGATATTCGCCTTCCAGCTTTTTCAGATTAGCGTCACGTGCGCGGAACTCATTTCCAAAACTTCGGCCGACACGATTCATTTGAAGGTTACGGATGATCTGGAAGCCGTGATTATCGGGAATAACCACAGTGATCTTGAGACCTTCCTGCATCGCTGTCACCAGTTCTGTCGGATTCATGAGATACGTGCCATCGCCGACGTAGACATATACTTCTCCCTCAGGCTGTGCCATACGCTGACCAAGTCCTGCGGGAATTTCATATCCCATGCAGGAATAGCCGAACTCCAGACTGATATTCCGTCCTCGGCTGGCATCCCACAGCTTGTGGAGATCTCCGGGAGGACCGCCCGCCGCGGTCAGGACGGTATCACCGGGCTGTGCCGTTTCATTGAGAATACCGATCAGCTCCCCCTGGCTCATCGCTTCGTTGGGTCGGGAAATGTAGATCTCGCGAGCGATCACCTGTGTCCAGGATTGTTTGAAGCCCGCGATCTGCTGTTGATACTCGTTACTGGTTTTATGTCCTGCAAGCGCATTTTGCAGGGCACGCAGCGCTTCACGGGCATCTGCTACAATGGGCAGCGCCCCCAGCTTGTAGGCATCAAACGCGCAGATGTTGATCCCGATGAATTTGACGTCGGGATCATTGAAGGCAGACTGTGAGCCGGTGGTGAAATCGGTCAATCGTGTGCCGATGGCGATGACCAAATCCGCCTGGCTGGCGGCTGAACCAGCGGCGGGTGTGCCCGTTACGCCGAGACCGCCGAGCAGCATTGCCGAATTGTTGCGTATCGATCCCTTGCCGACGAAGGTTTCGCCAACCGGGATACCAAAAGTATCGGCAAACGCTTCCAGTTCGCTCCACGCCTCCGAGTAATGGATACCTCCACCTGCAATGATGAGGGGTCGCTTCGCCTGCCGAATCAGGGCTGCCGCTTCAGCAATACGCTGGGCATCCGGCTGCCGACGTTCAACCCGCCAGACGCGCGGCTCAAAAAAGTGCGCAGGATAGTCGTAGGCATGTGCCTGGATATCCTGAGGCAGCGCGATTGTTACGGCGCCAGTCTCCGCTGGATCTGTAAGCACACGCATGGCTTCGGGAAGCGCAGTCAGAAGCTGTTCCGGTCTCTGGATTCTGTCAAAATAGCGGCTGACAGGGCGAAAGCAGTCGTTCACGCTGACATCTGCAGAGACCGGATGTTCAAGCTGCTGGAGCACCCGACCCTGATGGCGTGTCGCATAGTAGTCGCTGGGGAGCAGCAGCACGGGAACCCGATTGATGGTGGCGGTCGCCGCGCCAGTAATCATATTGGTCGCGCCGGGGCCGATTGATGATGTGCAGGCGAGTGTAGACAGGCGGTAGTTCGCTTTGGCAAATCCGATTGCAGTGTGAACCATGGACTGCTCGTTCCGCGTCTGATAATACGGGAGTTCTCCGCCAAACTCGAAGATCGCCTGTCCCAGTCCTGCCACGTTACCATGCCCGAAAATCCCGAATATCCCTGCGATCAGCCGCCGCCGTTGATCATCACGCTCTGAATACTGCACAGACAGGTATCTGACCAGAGCCTGTGACATGGTGAGCGTAATTGTACTTCTGTTTTGTTCAGCCATTTTCTATCAAAGCTCCTCACTGATTTTTCCCCAAAAAGAATGTCTCTGCTGTTTTGACCATGAACGTATCTGACGATTTAGCCCTCAATACCGTGGAAGACGATGGTCTTCAACTCCGTCATCTCCTCGACAGCATAGCGAGGTCCTTCCTTGCCGATACCGCTGCCCTTGAACCCGCCATAGGGCATCAGATCCGCGCGCCACAAGGGCGTCCAGTTCACCATGACAGTTCCTGTCTGTGCGCGGCGAACGAAACGGAGCGCGGTGTTGACATCCTGAGTGAAAATGCCTGCTCCAAGACCGTACTTGCTATCGTTTGCCAGCGCGATCGCGTCTTCCACCGTTTCTACTGCTGTGACTGCGACTGCCGGGCCGAACAGCTCTTCGCACGAGATTCTCATCACCGGATCCACGTCAGCCACAATTGTGGGCGCAAAAACAGTTCCGCTGCGCTCGCCGCCCGTGATCACCCGCGCACCATGTTGAACAGCTTCGTTCACCCAGGTTTCAACCCGCTGTGCCTCTCGTTCCGAGATCATGGCACTCAGGCGAGTGTCTTCGTGGAACGGATCGCCAACCCTGATCGCTTCAACCGGTGGCTTGAGAGCATCGAGAAAATCCGCATAGACACTTCGGTGAACGATCACACGCTGCGTCGAGATGCAAACCTGACCAGCGTTGACAAATCCGCCAGCGGCCGTTGCCTGTGCCGCGCTCTGGATATCGGCATCTGGCATGATGATCACAGGGCAGTTAGAGCCAAGCTCCAGTGACAATTTCTTCACACCGGCTACCCGCGTGATTTGCTCGCCGACTTCTGTGCTGCCCGTGAAGCTGATCTTGCGCACTCGCGGATCTGCACAGAGTGCTGGACCGATCTGGGAACCTGACCCAGTGATGCACTGTAGTCCGTTTTCTGGCAGCCCAGCTTCGATGAAAAGCTGTGTGAGCTTCAGCGCGGAAAAAGGCGTCTGATTTGCAGGTTTCAGGATGACGGCATTCCCGGCGGCAAGTGCAGGACCGATCTTGTGGACGACGAGCAGCAGCGGGTAGTTAAATGGGCTGATGGCGACGACGACGCCGCATGGCACGCGAAGCGTAAAGCCCATTTTTCCTTTGGCGCCTGCTTGCGCATCCACAGGCAGGGTTTCACCCCGCATTTGTGAACCTTCAAAAGCAGATAGGCGCAGCAGATCTGGAATCCGTCCGGCTTCTCCACGGGCTTCGCTGATCGGTTTACCCATTTCCAAGCTGACCGTCTGTGCCAGATCTTCCACATGCTGCGCCACCAGATCTGCCGTTCGCATGAGGATGGTATAGCGTTCATAAGCGCTTAACTGGCTCATGACGACTGCTGCGCGTGCTGCTGCCGCCAGTGCATGTTCAATCTGGGCCGGCGTCGCCGCCGGAACCGTATCGACTAGATTCCCGGAATATGGAGCATAAATGGGCGTCATGTTCGGCGATTCCACCCACGCACCATCCACATACATCTTCATCACTAAAGGCCTCTCATTGAAATCTGGTATAGATGGCTTCATTTAAGAAGATGGAATACTGACGGGACGATTGATGCGCGCGGACTCATACAGCGCGACCACAGCTTCCACAGTCCCACGGCTGTCCTGCAAAGGAACAATAGGAGGTGCGCCATCCAGAATGCTCGCCTCCATGCTCACTACTTCTGCCTGGTATGAGTCATATGGTGTGTCATCATAGACCAGTGTTTCCGTGACAAAATCTGCTACATTGTCTCCAAAGGTTGATCCCTTGCTATCCGCCCCTTCACGAGTCACATGAACCAGACCGGTTTCGCCCGGACGATTGCGCCATGGAAGGGTAAGGTTGATGCGTCCCTCCGTGCCGAGCAGTTCGACCTCTGTGTGAGGCGATGCCTCAAAACTGCATCCGAACTGGGCAAATTCGCCATTGGGAAAACGCATTTGTCCCATGAATGTCAGATCAACGCCCCGATCGGTGGTATGCTGCCATCCTGAAACTTCAACCGGGTTTGCTCCCAACATAGTGCGAAAAAAGCTGACGGGATAGCTTCCCAGATCCCATAGGGAACCACCCCCCATATCAGGATCGAAGCGCACATCATTCTTATTGGTCAGAATGTAGCTGAATGCTGCGCGCATCATGCGTACCTTGCCGATCACGCCGCTGGCAATCATCTGCTGTATTGAAAACGTCTGATGATGAAAACGATACATCACCGCTTCCTGAATGATCACACCACAGCGATCTGCCGCTTCTGTCATACGATCGACTTCTTCGACCGTTAGCGCCAGTGGTTTTTCACATAGTACGTGTTTACCCGCCTCTGCACAGCGGATGCTCCATTCTTCGTGTAAACCATTAGGAAGTGAAATATAGATAGCATCCACATCCGGATCGGCTAGTAACCCTTCGTAGCTGCCATGTGCAGCAGGAATATTCCAGAATTCGGCATATGCATCCGCCTTGAGAGAAGTTCGGCTGGCGACCGCAACCAATTCAGATCGTGCTGATGAACGAATAGAGGCAATAAGTCGTTCATTAATTCGTGCTGTACCCAGCAATCCCCAGCGCACCCGCTGCTCTGTCATAGCTCAGCCTCCCTTATGGAATCTCAACTCTCAGCGGCTTCACATCTTCCCAGGAGCCGCTTTCCCATGATCGCTCTACAGCATCTTGAAACTCTGCCACAGCGAGGGCTTCGGCAAAGCCGGGTGCGCCCTGCTTGCCTGTAAGGATAGACATCAGAAACTGGTGCGCCTCGATAGTCTTGAGGTCGTTGTAACCTAGTCCAACAGCCGGACCTGGATTGAAATTGGCATGGAAGGGATGTTCCGGTCCGGAATAGATTCGCACGTAACCGTCATGCGCGCCTTCGTTATCCGGCAGATAAACATTCAGCTCATTCATTTTCTCGAAGTTCCAGCTCACTGCCCCTTTGGTTCCGTGTAATTCAAACGCGTTCTCGCACTTGGGACCAAACATTACCCGACAGACTTCCAGCGAGCCGTGAACGCCATTCTCGAATTCGACAAGCGTGCCGACATAATCCTCATTGGTGACATCGCCAAAGGGGCCATCCGTGCGCACACTGAAATGTGTGCCCTCTCCATGGACAGCCAGTGGGCGGCGTTTAATATAGGTCTCGTGATCGCTAACCACACGCCTGATCGGGCCCGCGAGCATATGCGCCATATCCGCCACATGTGACATCAGGTCACCCAGAGATCCCAGCCCACCGATCTCACGCTGGAAACGCCACGACAGGACCGAATTCGGATTGCTGCCATACATGGCGAAGAAACGTCCGCGATAGTGGGTAAGCTGACCTAGTTTGCCGCTCTGGATCAAGTGAAGGGTATATTGGACCAGCGGCGCCCAGCGATAGTTGTAACCGACGAAGCTCATGACGCCTGCTTTGCGCGCAGCATATTCACAAGCCGCTGTTTCGTGCGCGCTGCGTCCCACCGGCTTTTCGCACATGATGTGCTTCCCCGCCGCAGCGGCAGCTTCTACGATCTCAACATGCAAATGATTCGGGGCGGTGATATTGACGACTTCAACTTCGGGATCGGCAATCACATCCTGCCAGCGGCTCACGTGGCGTTCAAAGCCGAGTACTGCCTGCGCTTTGGCGGCGCGCGCCTCAACTTCATCTGCGCATACCACTAATCGTGGGAGAATGCCGCTATCAGGAAAAACGTACGGAATGTACCGGTAGGACTGGCTGTGCAGCATTCCCATCCAGCCCATGCCGATTACACCAATACCAATTTTTCGAGACACGATAACCATCCTTTCGCAATGAATCATCTAAGTTGAGCATCAGTGTAGGATCTTTTTATTCTCCGCGCGGTTCACAAATTTAAGTGCCGATTTTCAGCAAATGTTGAATTTATTGACTAGTATCCTACAATAGGATATCCTATTACGAATAATCTGCAAGTACACCAAATCCGGACGTGTTGCGGTGTATGCTACGATTGTGGCTAGCTTATATATGCCAGCCGAAGTCAATGAGGACGCAGCCGTGTTCGACTCAGAAAAAACCATCATTCCAATGCGCGCCATGAAGCGCAAACAACTGCTTTATCAGACAGTGCAGGAAGAGGTGAAAGCCTATATTCTGCGCAACAGGCTGAAGCCGGGAGATCCGCTGCCTTCTGAAACCGAGCTCGCCAGCCAGCTCGACATTAGCCGTAATTCGGTGCGTGAAGCGGTCAAGGCTCTGGAGGCCCTCGGTATTCTTGAAGCTCGTTCCGGAACAGGGTTATTCGTGCGAGAGTTCAATTTCGATGCCATCCTGAACAATCTTGCCTATGGGATGCTATTCAATCTCGGCAGTATCACTGATGCGCTGGATGTTCGACTTCGCCTGGAAGATTCTATGGCTGAGGCAGTAGTTGAGCGTGTGACTCCTGAACAACTGCAGCGGCTTCACCGCATTCTGGGCGAAATGCGCAGCGCTGCTGCCCAAGGCTACTATTCAGCAGATGCCGATCGTGCTTTCCACCGCTGTTTGTATGACAATGTGAACAATCAACTGCTGTGGAGCGTGCTGGATATCTTCTGGAAAGTCCAGCGTCTGGCGCAGGAACACGGGGAACTGCCCGGTCCCGCCGACCCAATGGATTCGTATCAGGTACATGTGCCGATCGTCGAGGCGCTCGAAGCTCGTGATGTTCAGCAAATGCGCGAGTCGATTCGCCGTCACTACGCAGGTATTGAAAGGCGTATTCGGCAGTTCCAGGCAGCGCAGGAGGAATCGCGGAACGCATAAAAGCGGCAGGATATGCCAATACCGAGGTCGCTCTCGCAGCGCCCTCGGTATTAATAACACAGTACTTTCATTTAATTTTTCTTCTGACTGGATTTGGGACATGACCCAAAGATTAACGATTCTTTTTTTGCTCCACCCCATCAAGACTGACTTTTTCTCTCCATGGGGTGAAGATGTAGTCTCTGCCCTGGGTAATCGTCACGAGCTCCATCTGATCAAACACGGACAACCGCTCACGCAAGAGCAACTTGCTGCCGATGTTGTCATTGAGCACGGTGGGCATAGCGACGATTACACGCGCGGATTAGCCGATCAACTAGCGGGCCGGATCAGGCTCTGGCAAGTTCTCGGCACTGGCATTGATCAGTTTGACCTAAATTACTGGCGAGCGAAAAATATCCCGGTTGCCAACACACCGGGACAATTCAGCGCAGTTGCCCTCGCCGAACATGCCATGTTGCTCATCCTGATGCTGTCTCGCCAATTCAAGCGGACACAGGACAATCTCAGACAGGGTATTTTCTATGAGCCAATCACGATCGAGCTGGAGAATCTACGGCTCGCCATGATCGGCTTCGGCGCCAGCGGCCGCGAACTGGCCCGGCGTGCCCGTCCATTCGGCATGAAGCTGATGGCGATCGACATCCGGGATATCAGCCGGGGTGAGAGTGAGGAGTTTGGGCTGGAGTTCGTCGGCAAGCCGGACGATATCGACCATGTGCTCACGCAGGCGGATGTGGTCTCACTCCATCTGCACTTAAATCCAGAGACACATCATATCCTTGATGCACGACGCATCGCCCTGATGAAACCCGGTGCATTCCTTATCAATGTGGCACGTGGTGCACTGGTGGATGAAGCAGCGTTGACGGATGCCCTCGTGCAGGGACGATTAGGCGGAGCAGGGCTGGATGTATTCAGTCAGGAACCCCCTGATCTCACAGCGCCAATCTTCAACCTTCCCAATGTCATCACCACCCCCCACTGCTCTGGTACAACATTTGGTACGTCGAGACGACGTGGGCAGTGCGTTGCGGACAACGTTGAACGGATTGCAGCAGGTCTCGAACCGCTGTACCGTGTGGACTGACTGAGCGCGCTGCACATGAATATCTGTGTAGTGGGTCACGGGATGATGGGCAAAATCCACTCGGATGCCTTAAGGCAGGTGGACTGTCGCCTTCATACACTTGTAGGGCGGCGACCGGAACCTGCGGCCGAGTTCGCACAACAATACGGATATCACAAGTGGACGATTTCACTGGAAGAAGCGTTGGCTGATCCCGCTGTGGATGCAATCATCCTTGCCAATCCTTCTGAGCTGCATGCGGCGACAGCACTCGCCGCGCTGGCACACGGCAAACATGTGCTGGTTGAAATACCAATCGCGATGAGCCTGACAGAAGCTGAACAGGTAGTAGCAGCCGCAGAACAAGCAGGGCTGAGGCTCGGCGTCGTCCACCCCATGCGTATGCAGCCAGAGATGGTATTGTTGCGGGATCGACTGCGGACAGGTAATGAGTTTGCGCGGCATGTAGGTGGTCGATTCTTCATTCACCGGCTGGAAAATGTCGGCGCGACGGGTTACCAACGCAGTTGGGTAGATAACCTGCTGTGGCATCACATGGCGCATCTGGTGGACTTCGGTTTATGGATGCTGGGTGAGTCAGTGACTGAAGTTCACAGCGCTATGTCTCCGCTTGATCCGATGACACACACGCCCATGGAAGTCTTCCTCGGCGTTGAAACTGCACAACACCAGACACTCGTCTGCACTGGTTCCTATTACAGTCGGGAACGAATTTTCGAAGTTCACGTTGTGACGACACACAACAGCTACCGTGCGGACTACTTCACAAACAAGCTCTGGCTGGGCAGTGGCATGACAATTTCCGCGCCATGGGAAGAAAACTGTGCACGTGTGACGCGCGATTTCATCCATGCGCTCCATACACGGCGTGCTCCGGCTATTGAGGGTCGCTCGGTATTACCAACGATGAAAATACTTCAGATGGTTCAGGATCGATGGGATCAGCGATATGGCGTTCAGGCGCTGCCAGGTCGCCCTCTGTCATGAGAAATACGGGTTTCATAGGTGATGTGGATTGCGAGGTGAATTTTGTACCGTATCTGGTTTGAACGCCCTCTGCCAGCTCAATATCATGCGCTGCTTGATGACATCGCTATCCCCGTCTCATGGGATAAAACGTCTTCCGTTACCCTCGCAAGTACCCTTGTCGGCGTAGATGCCATCGTCGCCTCATCGCGTATTCGTTACGATGGCGCTTTCATGGATCAGGTTCCTACTTTGCGTGTGATCTCTCGAACTGGTATCGGCGTAGACAATATTTCCATTCAGGATGCGACCGATCGCGGCATTGCTGTTTGCAACAGCCCTGATGGGCCGAGTGCTTCAACCTCCGAACATGCCATTCTACTCATGCTGGCGTGTATGAAACATCTCAATCGCTGGTCGAAGGTGCTTGCTCTAGGCGAGAGTCATGATTATTTCAACGAATATCAGGGAATGCAGGCAGAAGGCTTACGGTTGGGAGTAGTCGGGCTGGGGCGAATCGGTAGGCGTGTAGCGAAGATCGCTCAGTCCCTGGGCATGGAGGTGTTGGGCTACGATCCCTATGTTAGCCGTGAATCTGCCGTCGAGTGGGGTGTCGCCCTCTACGACTCGCTGGATGCAATGCTTCCTCTTGCTGATGTGGTATCGCTTCATCTGCCGATCAACGAGTCCACCTACCGTCTGTTCAATAAAGAACGGCTGGCGCTTATGAAACGCGGCGCCGTGCTGGTCAATACGGCACGGGGTCAGTTGGTGGACGAGCACGCATTGCTCAACGCGCTCGAAACCGGACATCTATCTGGCGCTGGACTGGATGTGTTTGATCCGGAACCACCTTTATCCAGTAACCCTTTGCTTCACCTCGACTGCGTAATCGCAACACCACATATTGGCGGCGTCACTATCGCAAGCAAGGATCGCCTGTGGCGAGAAGCTATCGGTCAAGCGCTTCAGCTTCTGCGAGGCGAGCGACCGCTAAATCTCGTTAACGCCGAAGTCTGGCATCAACTGAAGAGGTTGTAACCGATGAACAGGCATTGGAATGCACATTGTGTCCTCAGTCTGGTCCACTTCATGGCTTATCCTGAATGCCAAAGCGGCGAGGGGCCGATTCTGGAATCTGTTGCCCGTATCGCCGAAGACGATTTCTTTTCTGGCATCGAAATTAGCCGTATCAACGATGATCAGACGTTGAAACAGGTGGCAGACCTGTTGGCGCAGACTCATATGCAGGTGGCCTTCGGCGCACAACCTGTCATCCTGGGTGGCAAGCTCAACCTCAATAGTGCAGATAAGGCAGAGCGCAGCCATGCAGTGAATGCAGTTGCAAGCCAGATTCAGCGCGCAGTGGATCTCGGGGCTGATCGTTTCGTGATTTTATCCGGTCATGACTCGCCGGAAAATGAACGCGCCAAGGCGACAGAATTTCTGATCGAGTCAATTTTGAGCCTGTGCGCCATAGCAAGTCAGTCTGGTATCCACATCAGTCTAGAAACGTTTGATCGCGCTGTGGACAAGCGTGCGCTGATCGGGCCAGCAGATGAAGCCTCAGCGCTGGCAGCCCAGATCAGGAATGAATTTCCCGATTTCGGGATCCTGTATGACATGGGGCATATGCCCCTGCTTGATGAAACCCCTGATTCCGCCTTGTATGAACTAAAACCATATCTCGTTCATGTTCATGTTGGCAACTGCGTCAAGATCGCTGGTCGTCCATCGTATGGCGATCTGCATCCCCGCTTTGGGTTTCCGGGTGGAGAAAACGACGTGCCGCAGTTGATCGAATTTCTGCGCACATTGTTTGATATTGGCTATCTTCAGGAAGAACCGCCGCCAGGTCCTCTGCCATGGGTAGGTTTTGAGATGCGTCCACAGGCAGGAGAAACCTCGGCAGCAATCCTGGCAAATCTCAAACGCACGTGGAATGAAGCGTGGTGGAGGGCATGAGCAGTGAGCGAAAAAATCGTCCTGGTCACGGATTACACCTGGCCATCGACCGATGCTGAGGCGCAGGTTCTGGCAGAAGTCGGCGCGAAACTGCTGATCGCGCAGACCGGCAGTGAGGAAGAACTGCTCTCACTGGTTCCACAGGCAGACGCTATCCTGACATGCTTCCGAAAGGTCTCTGCCGCGGTCATCAGCGCAGGGGAAAAACTTCAGGTGGTGGGGCGGTACGGCATCGGCGTCGACAATATCGCTGTTGATGAGGCGACGCGCCACGGCATTCCCGTCACCAATGTGCCTGCCTACTGCCTCGATGAAGTTGCCGAGCATGTGCTGGCGCTGCTGCTGGCGGGCGCGCGCAGTATCTGCCGCTATGACAGCGCCGTTCGCGAGGGCAACTGGCAGCTTCAGACCGGCATGCCGATCTTCCGGGTGCGCGGCCGGACACTGGGTATTGTCGGCTTCGGGAAGATCGGGCAAACGCTGGCGCAGAAAGCACGTGGTCTGGGGCTGCGGATCATCGCATATGATGCTTATCTCAAGCCGGAGATCGCTGCGCAGCACGCGGTCGAACTTCTGCCGCTTGATGATCTGCTGGCACAGGCGGATTTTGTCAGCCTGCATACGCCGCTGACACCTGAGACGCAGAACCTGATGAATGCAGACCGCTTGCGACGGATGAAACCTACCGCCTGCCTGATCAACACGTCTCGCGGCGGGATCATCGATCATGACGCGCTGGTGACTGCGCTGCGCGAAGGCTGGATCGCCGGCGCGGCGCTGGACGTATTCGTCCCTGAGCCGCTGCCCCCAGATCACCCGCTGCTGGGATTATCCAATGTGATCGCGACGCCGCACGTCGCCTTCTACTCAGAAGAGTCGGTGCTGGAGCTGGAGGTACTGGCGGCGCAGAATGTGGCTGCGATTCTCTCTGGCAGGAAACCCGCCGCCGTCGTCAATCCGGAAGTTCTCAGCCTGCCGCGCTGGGCGCATCTCATGTGAAAGGCGGCACTGCATGACGGTCATCGATGCTCATTTGCATGTCTGGCGAGGGGTCGCCGATCATCCAACGCCGTCGATGACGCCCGTCAGCCCGGCGTCTGATGTACCGCTGGAACTTTTTGAGCAGTATATGAACGAATACGCCATCGAACGTGCAGTGCTGGTGCAGCCACTTTATCCCGGAGAGGACAATAGCTATATTGCGGAATGTGCGGCGCGAAATCCGGCTCGTTTTGCCGCTGTCTGTGTGGTTGATCCGCGTTCGCCAGGCGCTGAGGAACGGCTCGAATACTGGGTACTCAGGCGTGGCTGCAAAGGACTGCGCTTGCGCCCTCGTGTGTCTGCTGAGTCGGAGATCTTAGCCAGCCCGCAGATACTTCCGCTTTGGCAACGCGCCGATACGCTCAGAATCGTGGTGAGCATTCTCGGCAGCCCGGAACATCTTCCCCTGATTGCAGCAGCCGCTGAGCGTTTTCCCTCACTGCGGATCATCCTCGATCATATCGCGCATCCTGCGGTTGAGGACGGTGTCCGTGGGGAGCGCTTCAGGAAACTGCTGGAGATGGCACGATATCCGCACATCTATTTGAAGATGAGTGGTTATTACTATTTCTCCAGAGAGCGCTATCCATTCGGGGATTGTCATCCTCTGATCCACGCCCTTTATGAACACTACGGTGCAGAGCGGCTGATCTGGGGCAGTGATTTTCCGCATGTGCTTTTGAAAACGGGGTATCAGCGCAGCCTTCGTTTTCTGCAGCGAACCTTCAGCTTTCTGACTGAAAGCGATCTGAACCGGATCATGAGGGAAAATGCAGCCGCACTATATTGGAACTGAGTGAAGAAATAAGACCCGTTTTTGTATAAGAGGAGATATTTCTAATGAAACTTGGATGTTTTATGATGCCTCTGCACCCGCCTGAAAAGTCTCGCACTCAGTGCTTCGATGAAGATGTTGAACTGGTCGTCCGGGCCGATGAGCTAGGTTTCACTGAATTCTGGTGCGGGCAGCATCACACACTTGCCTGGGAACCCATCCCAGCCAACGATGTCTTTCTTGCGAACCTGATCGCGAGGACGAAAAATATCCGCCTCTGCACTGGCGTATCGATCGTTCCACAGCACCACCCGGCTAATGTGGCCGTGCGGCTGGCGCTGCTTGATCATTTGTCTCATGGGCGGATCATGTGTGGCTTTGGACAGGGTGGGGTTCCAACAGACTGGGAACTGTTCGATCTTCCTGATGGCAAAACTCAGGGTCTGATGACGGTCGAAGGGATTGACATGATCGTCAAGCTATGGGCAGCCCAAGCACCCTTCGACTTTAAAGGGGAATACTGGCATATTAAGATCCTCAACCCGAATCACGAACTCGGTATTGGCGAGCTGGTTAAGCCATATCAGCAGCCGCATCCGCCGATCGCAATGAGTATCGTACGAGGTGGTTCAATGGCTGCGCGAATGTGTGGTCAACGGGGCTATATCCCCATCAGTACCAATCTGGTTCCACCGGTTACAGTGCGCAATCACTGGGACACCTATGTTGCCGGAGCAACGGAGGCAGGGCAACCAGATCCGGATCGCAGTATCTGGCGCATCTCGCGAAGTATCCTGATTGGTGAGTCGAATGATGCTGCGTGGGATCATGCACTCGGTGGTACACTCCGCCGTTCGTTCGAATATATGCTGGCGCTGCTGCGCTCGGCAAACATGCTGAACCTGGTCAAGGGCGATCAGCAGGATATCGACGATGACTCGGTCACGCCTGAATTTGCGCTTGAGCAGTTATGCATCATCGGCGACAAACATGAAGTCAGGCGCAAGCTCGAAGCGCTTTGGGAAACCACTGGTGGATTTGGCACGCTGCTGATGATCGCCCATGATTGGGATGACCGCGCTATTTGGACAAAGTCAATGGATATACTGGCGAATGAGATCGTGCCTTCGCTGCCCACACTGCGCACATGAGAATCACGCACGAAAGGCAGTAATTCCTGCCAGGGCTGCCTGAGTTAGCATCACGTAGTCGGGACCGTACCCGATGAAGGTAAATCCTTGCTTCAGGCAGGCACGGAGCTGATCAGGCATATTCGCGCCTGTGCCGGCGGCGATGCCGAAGCGCTTTGTGATCGCCAGCATCTGTTCTACGATCGCATCAATTTCTGCGTGAGACTTTGCCAGCGGATCCAGCCCTAGTGATAGGCAGAGATCAAACGGACCGAGATATATGCAGTCGATCCCTGCTACAGCGCAGATTGCTTCCAGATCATTGACAGCTTCCTTCGTCTCCAGGATCAGCACGACGATGATGTTATCATTGGCACTGCGGAGGTAGTCCGCATTATCCAGCGAATAGTGGGACGCGCGCAGCGGACCGAAACTCCGCGATCCGTGCGGCGGATAGCGTGTCGCTCTCACGACTGCTTCTGCTTCGGCGGCTGTTCTAATCATCGGGACCACAATGCCTAGCGCCCCCATATCCAGAGCACGCTGGATAAAAATTGGATCTGAAGAGGGAACGCGCACCAGCGGGATCGCTTCTGAACTGCTGATTGCCATCAGCATGTGTTCGATCTCGGCTGAATCCAACCCATTGTGTTCTGTCTCGATTACAAGCCAGTCGAACCCGGTATGTGCCAGCAGTTCAGCGACATTCGGGCTGCCCAATCCCAGAAAACAACCGAGAGTTGCCTGCCCCGCATGCATTTTCTCACGAACCCGGTTCCTTTTCATGCTGCGCTGACCTTCCCTTGCAATACATTATTCCAGATAGATATTCACATTAGATTATCTGCACGACATATATATTATTGCCATCAATAGCATGACGAGTTCCAGATAACCTGGTCTATCTATATATGATCCGAAGCATATTTTTTTATATACAGGAACAGAGTCCATGAATCCGCCCGATGTCCTCACCCACCTGTTTCAGCATCATTTGTGGGCAAACCTGCGCCTGCTCGAATGCTGTTCGCAGTTGAGCGAAGATCAGCTCATGTTTTCGCTGCCGGGCGCATATGGCAGCATCCGCGAGACGCTTCAGCATATTGTTCGGGCGGAACAATCGTACTTTTCGCGCATCAGCACAGGGAAGTCGCTGAACCGCCCGGCGAATCCACCGCCGATGTCATTCGATGAGATGGCGGAGTCGCTCCGGCGAACAGGTTCAGGGCTGATCGATTGGGTATCGAAGGTGCAGCCCGAAGACACGGTGATACTCGATTGGGAAGGACAGCCGCGCATTGCAGCGAAAACCGTCATCGTGACGCAGGTGATCAATCATGCCGGTGAACATCGGGAACAGATCAAGGCTATGATCACTGCGCTGGGCATCGAGCCGCCCGATCTTCAGAGCTGGGCTTATTTTGACGAAACCGACCGTTCCTCCGATGCCGGGTCCGAATGAGAGTGACCCGCGTAATGCTGATGTGTTGTGCTGTTAAGCGTGTCCATCCTTTCAACCGAGAGAGAATCTTATGCGGATTGCTGTCCTGTCTGATATTCATGGCAACTATGTTGCGCTGGAAGCTGTATTGGACGATCTGAAACACCAGCAGGTCGATCAGATCGTCTGTTTAGGGGATGCCATCCAGGGAGGTCCTCAACCCGCTGAAGTGGCTGCAAAGCTGCGCGAACTCGGCTGCCCTGTGATCATGGGAAATGCTGACGACTGGCTGCTGAAGGGTGTGGACAGCGAGGCAGAGCCTGTCTCGGAGGCTCGGCGCGCCCAGATGGAAGATGTGCGCAACTGGCAGCTTTCCAGGCTTTCCCCAGACGATCTCGCTTTCATCAGCTCCTTCCAGCCAACCTTTCGCCTGGCGCTTGATGAAAAATTTTCTCTGCTGTGTTATCACGGCTCACCGCAGTCTTTTGATCATGTTATTCTGCCGCAGACGCCGGAAGATGAGGTCAGACAGTATCTCAATCCGGAGCAGCACACCATCTATACAGGCGGGCACACTCACATGCAGTTTGTGCGTCATCTGGGGCGCACCTTTCATTTCAATCCGGGCAGCATAGGCTTCGCTTATCGTCATGATCAACCCGAAGATCAGTTCCGCCCTGATCCCTGGGCAGAATATGCCCTCCTGAGCGTCAATCAGGGGCTGCTTTCGCTGGAATTCCGGCGTGTTCATTTCGATGTCAAGCGGCTGATCGAGGTCTACCGATCCAGCGGAAGACCGCATTCAGAAAGCGCTCTTGCGCAGTATCAAAGCTACATTCTTGAAGAACAGCTTGAGTATTATCGCGCCCGTGCTGAAGAATATGATCGGTCAGTCGGCGGAATTGGCAGCGCGTCAGCCGTACAGTCAGAGGACAGCAGCGCGCCTGCCGATGCTGAGTGGCAGCAGATCGTCTCTGCCTTGCACGCCCTCAGCCCCGC